>JBCCDL010000111.1:0-11290 GCA_039030815.1 Cyanobacteria bacterium P01_A01_bin.83
GTCTACTTCGCAAGCCAGTAAATATCCGTCATCAGGTAGGGCTTCAGCAATCGCCAAAGCGGAATAACCTGTGAACATGCCAATTTCTAGGACTCGTTTAGACTTACTAATAGACACCAGCATTTTTAG
The DNA here is from genome assembly GCA_039030815.1 of Cyanobacteria bacterium P01_A01_bin.83. Lineage (GTDB taxonomy): Bacteria > Cyanobacteriota > Cyanobacteriia > Cyanobacteriales > Xenococcaceae > Waterburya. The sequence goes on from JBCCDL010000111.1 coordinate 130, forward strand.
CAGTTGCCCTTCGGTATGCCCTGAAAGCATCTCCTGTTCTAAAGCCTGGACTGTTTCTCCATCATCAAAACGCTTGCTCCAATTTTCTAATTGAGTCTTCCTAGTTAAATTCGCCAAGGCACTCGATTCGGAAGTGGTGCAGTTAGCAACGTAAGGGGTTAACCCAGCGGCTAAACTATGCGCTTTATTCAATGATGCCATTAACTCAGTTGAGATTGTTTCTTGGGCTGCTATGTCGAGAATATGCTCTAGTTGCTCAACCAGAATTCCTAAAGGGGTCACTGGTCTGGCAATGTTTTTAACGGTTCTTTCTGCTGTTTCTACCACGATTAATTAAATATTTTCTATCAACAAATTTCCAATTCTGGTCGAGTATTTATGCAAAGTCGCGTGTCAAAAAATCAGCAATACCACTACAAATTTTTCCAAGTCATATTCATCAGACCGAGAATAAGCAATTTGTATTTAGTATTGATGAGACAAATATTGTTGAGATTAGTGATAAATAATCTAATATTTCAGCTTGATTACACTTACTTAGCGATCGCCATAAGCCAAGGTCAGAGAAATCCCGCGTTGAAAGCACGGGGCTGACATCACGACTTCGTGAATATTATCTCTATTCTGAAAAATTGGCAGCTTGCATTTATCACTTATGTCACAAAAAGTAGTTAGGTTTTATTCGTCAAGTTATTACCGAGGCTGTACTTTTGTTTAAGCTTAACCAAGCTCCTTTGCTTTGAGGAAATCAATAGTTAGAGCCTAAATGTAAAGCTAAAATTTAGTCAATTAGGTATTAATAGCTAACTCTAAACTAAATTTATTAACCATGAATATATGGGCATAACAAGCATTGATTTGATAAATACTCTATCAGATTATAGTATAAAAAATTACTTGTTTGCTGCTAATTAATTCATGATTACGCCAGACGGACTTTTTTAATACCCATTTACTCTCTAATTTTAGCGAGCTTACAATATGGAGTTTATCATTATTTCTTAAAAAATGTAAACTTTCTCAGCTTGTTGCTTTAGCTTAATCAAAACTTAAGCCAAATGTATATTGACAAATTGGACACTAGCTAGTTTTTTGCCAAACATAATATTAATTGAATTTTAAAATAACAGCTTATTTATATTCCTTCAATTTAATTAATCCATAATAAGTAAGAGGGCAGAATTAAATATAAAACAGAAGCAAGTTGAATTTTTAGTTAAGTACTCGCTACTCGCTACTCGCTACTCGCTACTTATTAAGTTGATTATCTTCTTAGGTGGACTATTTCTCAACTGATGCTACAGTATAAATTACTAAAGTTTTTCCCTAATAAAAATTACCCCAAAGATAATCACTGCAAGTTAACGAAGTGAACGCAAGCCCCATCGTTTGCAGAGCCATTCGGCTGACAAAGGGACGCAAAGCGGAGCTTTACGCGCGGTGCCTGCGATGACTCTTATAATAATCTAGCGATCGCCTGTTCCAATTCCGACTGTTTTAGAGTGCTGAGGACAAATACTTCTTGGACAGTCTTTCCCTGACGAGCAATAACTTTGTACCCACCGCGAATCGGCACTGACACTCGTAACTTCATTTTGGGTATATGGCTTCTAGTCTGCTTAATTCTGCCTGGAGTGACTGTAGTAACTCCCTTGCATTTAATTAGTTTTTCCAAAATAGGAATCAACCCAGGAAGGTGAGTTGAATGATTCCAGACTAGGCGACCATCATCTGACATAATTAGACAATTCCTTTTGATATTAATTAGAGGCTAAGACCCTAAAATAACCTCTTAACCTCTAACTTCAATCGTAAGGGGAAAATGGCTAAGAGCCAAGCTAGGCTTTCTCCAAAGGTGCCATAGTCAAACCAGCTCGCTTTAACTGTTGGTGATAGAGTTCTGCTTGTTCTTGAGGACCAACCCAGACTAAAGCTTGTCCCTCAAAATGTATTTGGTCGGTCAATTCACGAGCGCGATCGCCATTCATTCCTGGAATATAAGTCATTAGACATTTAATAACATGGGGAAAGGTATTGTGATCATCATTTAAGACAATAATCTTGTAGTTAGGGTAATGCTGCTTGATAGTTTGACCAGCTTTTTCTTTGGTTACGGTCGGAGAAACAGTCATCTGGGTAAATCCTAATAACTCAATTAAATAAACATAGAAAATGGTAGTAAATCAGAGACTAATTGGTGATGAACGTGACCATAATCTACGTTCCCAATATAGTCTATATAATTTTCAGGAAATTATTAGAATTATATCTAAGGAAGAGGCAGATATCTATCAATAGTCCGATCGTCAGTCACAGATATCAAGTTACGGCGGTTTAGGTTAGGTTTGTTATGCTCTAACTTTCACGATTAAATCAATGAAAATTACGATTGGCTGGCTATATCCAACTCTGATGAGTACTTATGGCGATCGCGGAAACGTGATTTGTCTACAGCGACGATGTCAATGGCGGGGCATAGAGGTTGAGATTGTGCCTTTGGCACCCTCAACTGAGATTGAAGAATTTAATCGTGTAGATTTAATTGTTGGTGGTGGTGCCCAAGATCGCCAGCAAGAAATTGTGATGCGGGATCTTAAGGGAGCAAAAGCCCAGACTCTACAGGCAAAACTAGATCAAGGAACTCCAGGAGTATTTACCTGCGGCTCACCTCAGCTTTTGGGTCGCTATTATGAACCAGCATTAGGCACCAGAATAGAAGGCTTAGGGTTATTAGATATGGTGAGCCGTCATCCTGGCATTGATGCCCCACGCTGTATTGGTAATTTAGTATTTGAAATTACTGCTAGTCCTATTGCCTCTGAACTAAAGGAAATGTTGGGAGAAGTTCCAATAGTGATTGGCTTTGAAAATCATGGTGGTAGAACCTATCTCAATCAGGTTCAGGCTTTAGGCAAGGTGATTCAAGGCTATGGTAATAACGGCTCAGATGGCAGTGCAGGTGCTTTTTACCAAAATGCGATCGCTACTTATTCCCATGGACCGCTATTACCAAAGAACTATTTTGTAGCAGATTGGCTGATCAAAAAAGCTTTGTCACGAAAATATGACCAAGAAATTACTTTGACTCCCCTTGATGATTCTCTGGCTATTGCAGGAAGAGTTGCAATGTTGCAACGTCTGAACTTATTGAATTTAAAGACTTCCGTAGCTGCCCTTTAGCAACCTGGCTCACAATTTATAATTAAACTTTGCACTCAATTGCGTGCGTTGCAAGACAAATTGCCTTAATATTGCAACAAGACATTTTATGCAAGACAATCTTGCAAGTCGTAAATTTTAGCAATTGCAACCACAACTATGACTGGAAAAGTACTAGATAATGGTTCTGCTGGAGCTTTGGTTCTTATTTTACCATTAGCTTTTGGTTTTGTAGCTTTATATATGCTGTGGCCTTTTCTGCTAGTAATAGCAGCGGTCATTATCGCCTTTAAACTTTGGCAAAACTATCAATGGCGAAAATGGTGTAAACAGATCAATCCTTACTTTAATCAACTGATTAAAACTAATCAAGGATATCTAACTCCAGTAGATCTATCTCTCAAAGCAGATTTAAGCGCTAGAGACGCTAAAGTGTTTCTGGCTCGTAAAAGTGAGGAGTATGGCACTAAACCCAAAAATCTTCCCGAACAAGGGTTTGTTTATTATTTTCCTACCGCTAGCGCCTTGGGTAGCATCCTCGACGATAGTGAACCAGAACCAGCCGTCAACTCTTATCAATTAGCTGCCAAAGAATCTAACAAATTATCTGTTAGAGGTATTGCTCAATTGGCAAAGCAAGAACAAAACGAAGTACAAGACTCCGCTACAAATTCTTCATCTTCTGTCGCTCAATTAACCAAAGCAGAATCGACCCCATCAACTGCCACCATTGAATCTGAGTCCGAGACAGATAGTTCAACCATCCCTGAACCCGCTTCTATTGATGCAGGACAATCATTGATTCAAGCTGAACTAGCTAAACGCCTCGACCTTAATTCTAGTACAGTTGGCAGACGTAAATCTGACCCAGATTTTCCTGAGTGGAGTCAAAGCAAAGATCCTGAAGGAATTGCTTGGAAGTACGAATCGGCAACTAAGCTGTATGTGGCAATAGTTCCTGACTAAAATTTCTTTGGTTTTTATTTGTCTACGAACAGCCTAAATTGGCACAAATATTGTTTCGCCTCTTCGAGACTGGCAATTTTTAATTAGGACTAGGGAATGAGTTGCGTAAAGAACCTGAATTTTATCGGCTTTATGGGCAACTCCCTCTAGTCCTCAATAGTTTATTACTAGATTTAGTAGACGAATCCTTGATGAATCAGCAATGGTATTGGCATGGGCAGGATTATCCCTATCTAACCTGCAAGTTATTATCTCCTTGGCGACATGGTTTTTTTACCGCTCAGTTTTATCCCCAAACCCCATCAGAGTTAACTCATATTTTGCAACCTCAGACCGAGGCATATCGAGTAAAACAGATCCATGGCAATTTAGTTTTAACGCCTCAAGAAATTAATCAAATAGTTAATCAAGATAATTATCCTAATTCTTTAGCTCAAGCCGATGCTGTAATTAGCGATCGCCCTGAGCAATCGGTATGGGTCGCTAGTGCTGACTGTACTCCTGTGTTGATTGGCGATTTAGCTACTGGTCAAGTTGCGGCAATACATGCTGGGTGGCGCGGTACTGCCCTGGGGATTGTACCTCAGGCGATCGCTAGATTCCTCAAGTTTGGTAGTAAACGCAAAGACTTACGAATTGCTCTTGGTCCTGCGATCTCAGGTCAAATGTATCAGGTAGATGAAAATGTCGCGCTTAAAGTTGGTCGGAGCGTAATCGATCATGCTCAGCAACAGTCAGAAATAGCAACCCTTACTCAATTAAAACAGTTATCCCCCAAGCCAATTCTAGAGGACGAATTAGCAGGAAAAGTACGTCTAGATGTAGCACTAATTAATCAGATTCAATTAGAACAACTGGGCATAAGTTCTGAGCAAATAGCGATCGCTCCCTACTGTACTTACCAACATAAAAATTCTAAAGCCACTAAACAACATTGTTTTTTCTCTTATCGCCGTACAGGAGCCAAAAAAGTCCAATGGTCAGGCATAGTAGCTCATTAAATTAAACTTGATTTTTTGTTTTGAGATCGTAAAATAATCTTATTGAATAATTAATCAAGCTGTTAACTATCCTTGCATTTTAATTCCTTAGAACAAATCCTAACTCACCTAGAACAACAACCAGGCTGGGAGAAGTTGCGCCAATATCGTCAGCTACTAAAGTGCTGGCACAATACTGTCAATCAAACCACAGCCCAGCATACACGTCCCTTACATATCAATCTTTCAGTCTTCTGGGTTGCTACTTCCAGTGCAGCTAGGGCGCAGGAGCTTACTTTTCAAAGATATACTCTGCTCAAGCGACTCAATCAACAACTGCCTTTTCCACTGAAAGATATTCGATTTACTACTTCGGGATGGGAGCAATCTCCACCTCAACGGTCACATCAAACTAGCCTATTTAAAGTTAGCACTAAGTATAAATTTGGCATTGGTTCAACTTCTAAGATCTCAGTCACAGACGAAACAAAACAGCCCTCATCATCCTCTTCGATTACAGCGAAGGAAGCGGCTCAACGCTGGCTGCAAACTCTTACCCCAGCAAATTCGGCTACAACTAATTGCCCTGGTTGCAATGCCTTGATTTCAAAGGGAGAATTAGAAAGATGGAATCTGTGCTATCACTGTGTTGCTCATCAATGGTCTCAAGAATATTGTCCCCCAACTTTTCCCAGTTCAGAATAAAAAAATTTGTTAAGGAAATTAGCTAGTTTATTAATGATCCCCATTGGTTTTTTTGAACTATCGCCATATAACCACTAAAAATTAAAGTATTTTTTGATACATTTTTTGATAATCAAGATATCTATTTTTTACTCAATTATAAAGACAATATGAAATATCAATCCTATCTAGGGATCACTCAAAAGCTCATCAGATAATCATTTGAATTGAATTAAGAGGAATATGAAGACAGCGCAAAATATAGGTAGCGGAATTGAATTAAATCGAGTCCAAAAAACCTATAATGATGAGTCAAATAAATTTTTCAACTTCTGCCTGTCGCTACTGTCGCTTTTATGAGCCTCATGGTCGCAGGGGTGGTGACTGCCAGATGTTGGGTGTATCAGTCCAAAGCAATTGGAAAGCCTGTGCCTTAGCTTCTTCTCCATTCAAAACAACTTTAACCAAACTAGAAGATATCTTCTGTTTAGAACCGTCGATTCCCTTAAGTTCTCCTGATAAATTATCTTTTAAAACATCTCATACCCAAGTACAACAGAGCAGCAACTCAATAGTTGTACCGAAATTAGAATAAATAATCTTCAGTTAAGAAGCAACAGTTTTTTTGAGCTGATTTGATTAGCCGCTTGTACTATCTGAATAAAGATGAGATTGGAAATTGGTGAATATCTCGTTGATAATTTGGATGTTACCTAAAATAGCGATCGCATCATGGTGTTGCATTTTCTATAGATTGCCATTCTCCAGCTTCTCAGCTAGTTAAAATCTCTTGTTATCCTCTGTTAGCGTAATCCAACTCTGTCGTACAACCTGCCTCCTTGAGCAGCACATCATTAATATTCTTAAATTTCTGCTCAAACATAAAAAGTCGTCAACCATTACATCTTTAGCACTACCCAATTTAATTTCTAATTTGAACGGGCATTACAAGATAGGTCATCTTTAATCCCCCCAAAGGGCTAAAAATAACGGGTTGATTCCACTCATTTAACTGCATTTTTATTTCAGGTGAAGGAAGTGCCTTGAGCCCATCCATTAAATATTTGATATTGAAAGCAATCTCAATATCTGACCCCGTAATTTCTGCGGGCAAAGACTGTTCAGCATTGCCAATATCTTGATCGTCTGCGGAGACAACTAGTTCTGAGGCATCATTGTGCAAACTGAATTTTACCAGATTATTTTTCTGTGCCAATACAGCCACTAATTCTAAACAGTTTAATAATCGTTTACGCTCCAAGATTATTTCGCGGCTGAAGTTTTGGGGGATTAGCTGCCCATATGCGGGATAGTCTCCTGATATTTTTGTACTAGTTAATAAGCGATCGCCCAATTCAAAAATCATGACCTGTTGGTCGAAACTGACCTTGACCGTGTCAGATTCTGCCGCGTCACTGACAATTCTTTCCAATTCCCTTAGCGCCTTAGCGGGTATGGTCACCGCCAAGGGTGGTAATTCAATAGTGGTTTGGGCTTCGGCTTCGTTGACCTGTGCTGCAACTACAGCCAGACGATGACTATCTGTCGCTGCAAATTCTAAGGTATCCCCCAAACCATCTTGTCCTAGACCTTGGGTCTTTAGATGAACTCCTGTCAACACTTGCTTTGATAGTTCAGTTGAGGCAGCAAACAAACACCCACTCAAACCCTCATTAAGCACTGATATAGGCAATTCAATGGTTTGCTCTGCTTCAATTGTGGGTAACTCAGGAAATTCTGCGGCATCTATTCCCGTTAATTGAAATTGATTGCGCGAGACACGGCTAGAAGATGACCCTAAATTGGAGCTAAGAGTTGCCACAAAGCTATCATCATCGCTGTTGACATCAAGGGCAATTTCGATCTCTGGTAGACGAGTGACTATATCGTTAAGTAATCTTGCTGGCAGAGTAATACTACCTGCTTGAGCGACCTCCGCGTTAAATTGGGTCTTAATACCTAAACTACCGTCAAAAGCAATTAGAGAAACTTTTTGAGTGGTTTCGCTAGCTGAGATTAAAACATTACCAAGTACGATTGGTTCTGGACGAGAGGGAACAGCACGACTGACAAGGGAAAGATTGTTTTTGAGATCGCTTTGGCTGCAAATAATTTTCATCTGGGGATTAAATCATTGAACATTAAACATTAAACATTAAACATTGACGAAATGAACGCAAGCCTTGTCGTTCTAAAAGTCACAGGACACAAAACTTCTTCACACATGGGGGCAAAACGGACAACTCACAAAGGCAATTCGATTTGCCCCATGTCATTCACACCAGTTGCGGCAGGGTACTGTTCACTTGTTAAAATGGAGATTTAAACCCCCGTGCCGATTCCAATACTACTGCAATTTATGATTTTGTGACGATTGTTAAGAGAAGAATTCTAAGCAACGATAGTGAATGGCAAAACTGTAATTTTAAGCTAACCTCATTTTATCCCTATATGATTGTTGAGGAAGTTAACCGAAGAGTCGTTGTGCATAAAAGTGCTTGGTAGTCAGTAAGCTCAGGATTTGTCAAAAATATCTAAGATATAGTCATGATTAACCAACTTTTTGCCAAATCAGCTTGACAGCTATGTTAATCCACACCGAGAAAACCATAAATTATGCATTCTTGTGGATAACCTGTGGAAAAGTTGAGATATAAAGAGTTCTTCTGTGGAAAACCTATGAGCAGATACATTAACTTTAACCCTTTGCTCGTTGGTGACAAGTTAATAACCAAGCAATCTTTGTCAACTACATATAGCGGTGTTCAGGTTTATTAAGTACACTTATTTTGCTTGTTCATTGAGATTGGAACTTATAACTGTACTTAGCTTGTTTGCACACCGCTGTAAATATAGCCATACAAAGTTAAACTCCGACAAGTTTGTTTGCTCGCAAGTAATAAGGGCGCTTTGCCACACCGCATGTAGTAACAATTATTCCTCATTCCTTGTACATGCGGAAGTACGACTTTGTTCATTCCTCGTTCCTCGTTCCTTATTCCTTGTTCCTCTTTTATGTTTCCGATTGCTGTCTACTGACGAAGTTAATGCGATCGCTCAACAAAGAAATGGTCTGATTCAATTCTCGATCTTTTCTTAGTAGTTTGGCAATTTTGTCACAACTGTACATCACAGAGGTGTGGTCTTTGCCGCCAAATTTTTCGCCAATACGAGGCAAGCTTAAATCCGTATGCTGTCGCATCAGATACATGGCAATATGCCTAGCACGGCTAATTTCTCGGCGACGAGAGCTACTTTTTAAGTCATCAGTGGAAACATTTAAGACCTCCGCTGACACTGCCAAAATCGTTTCAGGAGAGGCAGTAATTTGTTCTACTTTGGGGTTTAGTGCTGCCGCTACGTTTTCCACCGTCATCGATAGACCAGATAAAGAAATATAGGCGATCGCCCTAATTAATGCCCCTTCCAATTCCCGAATGTTAGAAGTGTATTGACTGGCAATATATTCCACCGCTTCCTTTGGTAAACGGATATTTTCTGATTCGGCTTTTTTTTGCAAGATTGCCATGCGAGTTTCAAGATCTGGCACCTGAACATCAGCAATTAAGCCCATAGAAAATCGCGAACTCAAGCGTTCCTGTAATTTAGGGATCTGTTGCGGCGGGCGATCGCTGGCTAACACGACCTGTCTCCCTGCTTCATGTAGAGTATTAAAAGTATGAAAAAATTCTTCTTGGGTATATTCTTTGCCTTCAATAAATTGAATATCGTCAACCAGCAGAATATCAGCAGTACGATAATGTTCCCGAAAGCTTTGAATACTGTCGTTACGAATGGCAACAATTAGGTCGTTGGTAAATTGTTCGGTAGAAACATAAAAAACTTTAGCATCGGGATTAATCTCCAAATGATAGTGACCAATTGCCTGCATTAAGTGAGTTTTTCCTAGCCCCACCCCACCACAGAGAAACAAGGGATTAAAATCTCGACCTGGAGATTCGGCAACAGCTAAAGAAGCTGCGTGTACCATGCGATTTGTCGAGCCCACAACAAAGCTATAGAAAGTATATTTGGGATTTAGTTTATTAGGTTTGAGAGTATTCTTACCTGGGCTTGAATCTTGGTGATACTGAGCCAGATGAGGAGATTCAGTTAGCAAAGCTAGATCTGCCCCCTGCTGCGAAGTTAAGCGGATTTCCAACTCTTTGCCGATAACTTCAGCGATCGCCTCACCAATGATCTGGAGATAGTACTTTTGCAAATGACTCGTGACAAAAGCATTAGGAGTTGAGATCGTAATACTGTCAGAACTAATAGCATCAACGGTGGCATTTTTAATCCAAGTCTCAAAGGTGGGACGGCTTAACCTTTCTTTGAGAAGTTCTAGAACTCTTTCCCATAGCTGTTCTGAAGAAATTGCCACTCTGTTAGGTAACCTTGATGGATGATATAAGATCTTACCAGTAGACTCGGATTAGGATCGGTAATATTTACTAACTGTGGTGATTGCTAAATTTTTTTGAAGTATAAAATACTTTGTAAGAGCGTAATACTAAGGGATCCAATCATTTAAGACGATCATTAAAGATTATGAACCAACTACCAAAGATTGCCCAAAACGGTGAGCCGCTACTAAGAAGCTTGGCGACCCCTGTTGATGATGTTTTCCAACCTGAAATCAAACAACTGATTGATGATTTGACTGCTACGGCGATCGCAAATTCGGGAGTGGGAATTGCTGCCCCTCAGATTTTGCAATCTCTCCGTTTGTTTATTATCGCTTCTCACCCCAGTGAGCGTTATCCCCAAGCACCTACCATGCCGCCAACGGCAATGATTAACCCTCGCATCTTATCTTCAGGGACAGAAATAGTTAAAGATTGGGAAGGATGCTTGAGCGTACCGAACACTCGCGGTTTGGTACCCAGATATCGCTCAATAGAGGTTGAATACACCACGCCCCAAGGGGAAATTAAGCCTAACTACGGTCCTACTTTTCTAACTATTTTAGCTACCATCCCGCCTCTGTTTGGTGGGCTTTGGTTGAGCCCTTTGCCTAATCTACTACTGATGCTGGTCAGCTATGGAACTTTATTCGCTGTTAGTTCTTCGGTTAGGCGGGCGTTGGTTGATGTGTTAGGTGGGCGTCTAATGTCTACTCTGAAGACGTAGCTTTACTGACGGTATGAGATTTGACTGTTTGGATAAGTGATTTTTAGCGTACGGATTTGATTCAAGGATTAGAGAATAGATGTTGATTAGGCTTTTGAACCATTTTTTCCCATATGGCACTCCACTCAACGCTGCATTGAGGAGTCGTGCCTATGCGAAATATACAGATGAGCGGCAGCAACTGCTGTCTCAATATCATCAACAGGGAAAGGCGGTGCCCAAGAGGTTTGTCATTTTCA
>JBCCDL010000112.1:0-11091 GCA_039030815.1 Cyanobacteria bacterium P01_A01_bin.83
CGTTAAGAATAAATAGAGATATGATCGCGCATACCAAGATGAAAAAATTAAAACAACTTCTAACACTTATTACTTATTACTTATTACTCATTACTTAAAAGCGATTGACCCTAAACACACACCCTTAACTTGTCACCAATGCCCATTACCCATTACCCATTAGCCCTGGCTAAATAATCAAACAATAATTTGTGCAAGAAGTCTTCTTATGCTGTCCAAGAAGTTAATTGATGCAACATTAGCTTACGATAATGGGACTCGTTACATCCTCGTTCTAACCAAGCCTCAAATAGTTCATCTAGCAGTTGACATTGCATAGATTTATTAAGAACAGCGGGGATAATTTTTTCTAACCGCATGACATGATAGACATTGCGACAGTGAATCGGGCGTAAAACTGTCCCTGGTTGATGTTTAATCAGCATCTGTGCCATCTGGGAATTGAGAGGGCAGACTTTAATCGGGTCGTAAACGTGATAACTATCGGGATCTTCACTTTGGAGATATTCAAACGCTAATTCAACAAAGCTTTGCTCGTTTGCCAAGAGGCGAAAATAAATTTCCGTTGCCACTCCTTCATCAGGATGGACAATTTCTGAGTAAACTACCTTGTCTAATTTTTTTTTCTGGCTAATAAAATAGGAGGATATTTCCTCTCCCCAAGTCTCTTGTTTAAACTTCTCAATTTTAAGTTTGCGAATGATGGCATCTATTACTTGTTTTTTAGCGCGATCGCTTTGTTGACAACTAGCTGCCAGATCACTCTCAGTATTATTGTTAGTTGTCTTGATTAGTTTTTGGTAAGCAGTTTCTACTTCATCAGAAGTACATTTTATTGAGCTGATGGCATCATCAATGATGACCTCTCTCTGTAGTTGTGGCAGTAAATTGTATTTACCTAACTTAGAAACAATTTTAGTAACGGAATCTACTTGAGGTCTAACTTGAGTACTTGGCATTATGACATCACTCCTAACTAATATAGAAAAAACAGCAAAACTAAATAAAGTCTTGCTGTAACTACGAACATGGATCAAATTCTAGACAGCAGCAACTTCTTCCCCAGGAGTAAATAATGGATCTAGAGTTGCTAACACTTCTTCACCCACTGCGGTACCAGCAGTATCAGGATCAGTAAAGGCGCCATCAATAGTATGTACACCAGCGAAGACACGGCTTAGGGAGAATTCATCGAACAACTCATCAAAGTCGTCAAATTCACGTTCGATACCAGGTGTATCAGGAGATACCACCGCAAATTCACCAATATCACCAAACTGATCTTCAAACACAGCTTCGGCAGCATATGCCATAGTACTGTGTCCTGAAATCCAATCTGGGAAAGCAGGTTCTTCTAAGAGTGCTTTCCATTCTGGATCGAAACCGATGTCTTCAGTAATTGGCTGAGAAGGACGAGGATACTGTTCATTGTATTTGGCATCCCAAGTTACAATCACCGCATCAGCTAATGCCGTATTTAACTTCATGAATAGCTCAACGTTCTCTTTAAGAGAAAAGCCTTCATCAATGGAGATCTCTTGGGCAATGTGGTTGATGTGCTTGTTGGGCTTATAAGAATCACCCCGATCCACAAAGAAGAACTTAGCGATTTCCGACTGGTCATCAGTACGCAGAATTGTAGTAGCTTCCGTATCTTCAGCACCACCTAAAGCGGCTACTGCTTCCAAATCAGCTCTAAACTCTGGACTATCTGGAGCATCTGGTTCAATGAGATCGACGATCGCTTCACTACTTTCGATCGCAAAAGGAATAGCAGTATCACCATACTGCGCTCCCACGGCAACCCCAGTACCGTTATCTTCAGGACTCCAGAAGAAGGGATCTTCCGCATCAATGGGGAGAAACTCAGAGTTATCTGGATCGAGGGGATCTTCAAAAGCGGCAAACTCATCTTCACGAGTCTTCAACAGCTCTTCAGCTACTAAACTACCGTAAGTGATACCGAGCATTTCTGCCGCTGGATCAGCCTCAATCTCATCGAGTGAAAGCTCCATCTGAGTTTCTAGGATGTCTCTTTGCTCAGGATAAAGCTCATTTAAGACAGTGAATGAAGCTCCAGCGATCGCTGCTTCTACTGATGCTCCTTCAGGAGACATTTCGATCGCATCTAAATCGATGACGTAAGGGTCAAATTCCCCTGTAACACCTGCAAAGGCGTTAAACATCGATGCTGACAAGATTGCGCCCACTCTGGTTCCTTGAGGAGGTGCCGCACCCACATCAGCAATCTCATCAAATAAGAACTGGTTGGTAGTGAGGTTAGCTGCGGTAGTTTGCCAATCAAGAACTACATCTGTTCCTGGTAAAGAAACTAGAGTTTCTTCAGAGTTGTTTTCCGTAACGACATCCTGACCTTCACCAAGAGACTCTTCATCGAGTTCGGCGATGAGAAATTGAGAACCTGGAGGTACAAAAGAGGTGATGTTTTCATAATCGATGGTAACTGTTTTGCTGTCACCAGGTTCTAACCCGTCGATATCCGCATCTTCTAAAGTGGTAAGTAGTCCATCCTGAACTTCTTTACCAGTTAGAGGTAGAACTCGGGTATTGATCTTTTTATCTGAGGAAACAAACAGATTGATATCCGCTGTCCCATCTATTGTCTTTTCGCCCTCATTAGTTATGAGTACGTCAACACTTCCTGGGGAACCAAGCTCGGTGGAACTCTCAGGAAGCGTTACTCCCTCAATTTCTAATGATAGATCGCCTATAGGTGCTCCTTCTTCAAAAGGCTCTGCTGGGGCTACTACAGGATCACTGGCAGCCAGGATCTGTTTTTCCTCCAAATCGTCTGTATCAGGATCGATAGTTGCTGGATCGATGACTTCATCAATCTCTTCTTCGGGAGCTTCTTCAGTCACAGGCTCTTCAACCTCTTCAATCGGTGCTTCTTCGACAAGAGCTTCTTCGACAAGAGCTTCTTCGACAGGAGCTTCTTCTGAAGCAAGATCGGTAGCAACTTCAATTACGTCTGCTGCTACTTCTGAACTAGTTTCTGGTTTAGGAAAATCCATGATAATTATTTAGACCTCAGTTGTAGGTAAATTGAGTGAGCTTAACTAAACGCGAAAAGCGAAACCAAACTATATATGTATGCATATGCAAATTCATGGTTGCGCTCAGTAAATACTAAATCGAGGCATTGAGTGACTTACAGAATACGAGACTGTGTACTCTAGGTTGAAAAGATTAAAACGTCTGTAAGTCTATAGACAAAGATTGTTTCGCTAGCAATATTTCTGTCTTTTATTTAATTTGACTATGTGTGCAAAATCAAATACATCTCAATTGCCTAAATATTTAGTATTTTGTTTCTTGAACTAACGTACTTGAACTTTGCTCTTTCAATTTATCGTTGATTCTCAAAAATTTAATGTATTTTTAGGAATATAAAATAAATTTTAAATTTTAAGATAGAACCGATTTTTTATTAATATATTTTTTGATATCGATATTACAAAATTCCCAACTATCAATACTATAATTAATACCAGATTTGTTAAAAAGATATTTATTTTGCTTAATATAGCTTTTACAATGATATGTATATGTAATTTAGTTGATATTCTTTTGCTACTTTGAATAGCAAATTAAGTTTAATTCTAGTTTAAAAAAACAGGAATATTTATTTGTACATCAAAAACTATAGCTTTAGTTAATAAAGCTATAGATCTAAGAGATAAAATTACTAAGTGCTATTTTGCCAGCCTTTGGAAAAAGATAATTAGCTTAAATTTCAGAGAAGAAACATAACCATCATTTGGTTCAGACAATAGGTATTTGGTATTTTTTCATAAGTTAATCAAATTAAAAAGTAATTTTAATCCCCATCAGACCTAACCCCCTACTAAGTTAGATTAGGATAAGATAGGTGGTATTAAAATTAACGGACATGAAATTGTCGCCAATGGTAATGATTGCCCAAAGAATCACGAAAGGAGGAATGAACGTGGTTTACCTCTACATGAGCGCTAATAACACCAAAAGTATTAGACTGAAGTAGCTCAATTAAATAACGATCGCTTTGGACACGGAAATAAAATGCAGCATATTCATCAACGCTTATTTTAGATAATTACTTCTACAGGACTACCTGAAAACGAAACGTTCTACCTGATCGATTAAAATTACTGGTTGGGGGTAGTGCTTATTGCATAGATGCAAAGCAGTAAATAAACTAGCAATACTAAATCCGATTACCAAAGTACACTTTTAATCAGAGGGACAAATTCATCTCTAAGCCCTCTGCACGTCATGCCCACATGGGTTGTGAGGGGGCGCCTTTGTGCCTTCACAGAAATTTTAAGCATTGTATGTAAACAGGATTTAGTATAAAACCAGCTCCTAAAATTACTGTTGGTTTAGTCATAAAATTAATTATTATTTTTATTGTAAATTCTGAATCAGAAATAATGAATTAAGGTCAAATAAACTAAATGCATTTAGAGAAAACTATAGATGCCTTCACTATAGATCTTAAAATTGATTATTCACACTAAAATTTAGGAATTTAAACTAGCAAATCTCAGCTTGATTTCTGGTCGCAAAATAACTTTGTTATATAATAAAAATCCCTAATTTATCGGAAATAGAGTCAATATCAATTATGCTATCGTCTAGGTGTAAATCACTAGGTTTTATTGATATTTTTACTGAGTTCTAATTAGGCAAAAAAACTTTATAGCTATCTTCCTAATTTCTTATGTACAGATAAATATATTATCGATACATTTAGGATAGTTGCAAGTAGAAGAGCTAAGGAAGCAAAACTGCACTTTGCCGCTAAAGTTTTTTTATTTAACGTTTTATTAGCTTATGCAATTTACCTGTATTAAGGCTGAATCAAGCTTGGAGTACTAATTCGGTAATTAAATAACTTTACCTAATATTTGGAGAAAATAATGAAGAACTTAGTGTTTACAGGTGTCGGAGCTTTGGTATTTGCTTCTTCAACTTTATTAATTGCACCTCCAGTTTCGGCTGGAGAGGTAATTGCAGTCCGTAAGAATTCACGAATTACTCCCTACAGTTTAGTAAGCAATGGTTATCAAGGCTTTTTTAAGCCTCAAGGAATTCCTTCTGCCAGTTTATTTGAACGCGATGCTCGAAGTGGTAAATTGACCGCTGTGGAATTGATTGAAGCTGGAATTACCTCGGGAAGACTGAGTGAAAGTGCCCTTGAGGATCGTTCATATGTAGAAGCTGTAAATGATGTTTTACGGCGTGTAGTTAAAAATTGACGAAGTCAACGCAAGCCCCCGAATTCATTCGGGGGACACCTCCTTACCTGAGGCTACCTTCATCGCATCTACGAGCAGTGATATTTGCAAAGTGAATGCAAGCTCTGTCGTTTTATCCCTATGTGAGGGAGATAAGCGCTCTTGTGGTACGGCAGAGTTGCTCAGCCGTAAGCAATGAAAAAATATTCTCGCTCTCGGTCAATCCTTTGGGTTTAAGAAAAGGTAACTGTTCACTGCTCACTGTTCATTGCTCATTGTTATATTCAGGAGATACTAAATGAATCGCCTACAAACTTTAGAAAAGTTCGATCAGTCTGTGTGGCTAGACTATATTCGACGTAGTTCAATTGTTAGTCACGAATTGGAACGTTTAATTAGTGAAGATGGTCTTAAAGGCGTTACTTCCAACCCTGCTATCTTTGAGAAAGCGATTGGGGGAAGCACTGACTACGACACGGCTATTCGTTCTCTAGAACAAGAACAAGATCGCGATGCCATGTCCCTTTATGAGCAGTTAGCGATTGAAGATATCCAGTCAACTGCTGATATTTTAAAACCAATCTATCAGTCAACCAATCGTCGCGATGGTTATGTCAGCTTAGAAGTATCACCATATCTAGCGAACGACACTGAGCAGACAATCTTAGAAGCTCGTCGTTTATGGCAAGCTGTAGATCGCGAAAATCTCATGGTTAAAGTTCCTGCTACTGATGCAGGAATTCCTGCGATTAAGCAGTTGATTAGCGAGGGTATAAATATTAACGTCACCTTGCTTTTTGATCGCAAGTATTATGAGCGAGTGGCAGAAGCTTATATTAGTGGTTTAGAATCCTTGGTTCAAGCTGGTGGAGATGCATCACGAGTTGCTAGCGTTGCCAGCTTTTTTATTAGTCGGATTGACGTTAGCGTCGATAATTTAATTGACAGCAAGCTATCAGAAACCAAAGATCCCGATCAAATCGCGCTACTCAAAAGTTTAAAAGGTAAAGTAGCGATCGCCAATGCCAAGTTAACTTACCAAGGCTCACAAAAATTATATCAAAGCGATCGCTGGCAAGCATTAGCCAAGCAAGGAGCGCAACCCCAGCGTTTATTGTGGGCAAGTACAGGAACTAAAAATCCTGAGTACAGTGATGTTTTATATGTGGAAGAGCTAATTGGCTCCAACACTGTTAACACCGTACCCCCAGCAACTTTAACTAACTTCCGCGAACATGGTAATTCTCGCTCCAGCTTGACTGAAAATGTGGAGCAGGCACAGGGGATTATTGATAATTTAGGACAGGTTGGTATTTCCCTGACGGAAATTACTGATAACCTGCTAGACCAAGCTGTAAATTCCTTTTCAGAAGCATTTGATAAGCTGCTAAGTACGGTAGAGAAGAAACGAGAAGTAGTTTTAGGAGAGGAGTTAGACAGTTTATCCTACAACCTGCCCCCAGATTTGGAACAGAAGATTTTCGCTTCTCTCGATGATTGGCGACAATCAGGTAAGATTCGTCGTCTATGGGATCGCGATTCCTCTCTATGGACTAATGAAGATGAGAATCAATGGTTGAGCTGGCTCTGTACCACGGAAGATCAGTTAGGACATATTGATCGTTTACAAAAGTTAGCAGCGGAAGTTAAGCAAGAATTTGATTACATCTTATTGTTAGGTATGGGTGGCTCTTCCCTCTGTCCCGAGGTAATGAAAATGACCTTTGGTAGAGTTGCTGGTTTCCCTGAACTATTAATTTTAGACTCTACAGATTCGGCTCAAATTAAGTCAGTTGAAGCTAAGATTGACTTAGCCAAGACCCTATTTATTGTATCGAGTAAGTCTGGCAGTACCCTAGAGCCAAATATCTTTAAACAATATTTCTTTGAGCGCTTGAGTAAAGTAGTTGGTGCTGAAGCTGCGGGACGACAGTTTATTGCTGTCACCGACCCTGGTTCCAAACTACAAAAAATTGCCGAGCAAGACAATTTCCGTCATATATTCTACGGTATTGCCAGTATTGGTGGTCGCTATTCGGCACTGTCCAACTTTGGCATGGTGCCTGGGGCGGCAATGGGTGTAGATATGCCTAAATTCTTAGATATTACCGAAGAAATGGTTCACTCCTGTGCCCCTTCAGTTCCTGCTGAAGATAACCCAGGAGTAGTCTTAGGTACAATTCTCGGGGTCTTAGCTAATGAAGGAAGGGATAAAATTACTTTAGTTACCTCTCCTGGGATTGGTGATATGGGTGCTTGGCTAGAGCAACTGCTAGCAGAATCTACTGGGAAACAAGGTAGAGGATTAATTCCTGTCGATCTCGAACCCTTAGGTGAACCTGAAGTTTATGGTAATGATCGCCTATTTGTTTATTTACGATTGACTCCCACCCCTGATCCGATGCAGGATGCAGCGATGGAGAAGCTGGCTCAAGCAGGACATCCTACTGTCTGTATCGCCGTCAAGGATCGCTATCATATCGGACAAGAGTTTTTCCGTTGGGAAGTAGCAACGGCTGTAGCGGGTTCAATTATTGGAATCAATGCCTTTAATCAACCTGATGTCGAAGCAAGTAAAATTGTCACCAAAGAATTGACTACGGCCTACGAGTCAACTGGTGCTTTACCCCCCCAATCACCAATTTTTACTGATTCTGAGATTAAGCTGTACACCGATGACAAAAATGCTGCTTTTCTCAACGATCAGGTTAGCGATCAAGATTTGGCGCAATATCTACAGGCACATTTGAGTCGACTAGGTGCAGGAGACTATTTTGCCCTGTTGGCTTATATTGAGATGAACCATCCCCACCAAGAGAAACTGCAAGCTATCCGTAAATCAATTCGCGATCGCTTTAAAGTTGCCACCTGTCTTGGTTTTGGTCCGCGCTTTTTGCACTCCACTGGACAAGCTTATAAAGGTGGTCCCAACACAGGAGTCTTTTTACAAATTACCTGTGATGATGCTTTAGATTTACCAGTACCTCAGCAGAAATATAACTTTGGTATTGTTAAAGCAGCCCAAGCGCGGGGGGATTTTCAGGTCTTAGTTGATCGCGATCGTCGAGCTTTACGAGTTCATCTGGGTCAAGATGTTGATGCAGGTTTAACCAGATTGCAAGAGGCAATGAAGCAGATTTAATCATCTGAGTCTAGATTGTCTGCTGGTTGAGGGAGTGGAGTATAGCCGTACAAAGTTATTTTGGGACAAAGTTTAGATATCTGCTTGTAAGGATCAAGGATCAAGGATGAATTTATACTTCCAAGCAGAATGTCAATAGCTAAATTGGTAACGCTATATATTCTGTCTCTCTCAACTATCTAACTAGCTAACTTTTGTAGTAGTTATGAGGAATGAAGATGTGCAACCGACAGCTAGTTGACCATAAGCAATGTTGTCTGTTAGTTCAGTTCTTGCATACATGCAAACGGCTAACGAATAACAACAATTAAAAAAAAATAGAAATAGTTTAATTGAGGAAACTACTTAAACAAGCCTCACTCAGCTTAGTTATTTTTTGTAATCTTTTGTGATCTAGTGGAGCGAGTTCTCAAGATCGATTACAGAACGAAAACTGAATCTTTATTGCAGATATGTTCAGTATCAAGCTAGATATCTGCGATCCCCCCCTGCTTCGGAGTAAAACTATGGTATTTATCACAAACAAAAAAACTGTTGAGCAAAAGTCGGTTCGTCAAGCAGATCCTTGTATTATCGTTATTTTTGGAGCATCGGGAGATTTGACTAAACGCAAGTTAATCCCTGCACTATATAATTTGGCGAGTAGTAATTTGCTACCAGAAGAATTTGCTGTGGTGGGTGTGGCACGTCGCTCCTACAGCACGGAAGAGTTTCGTAGTAGCATGAGCCAGGATTTTCAAGAATTTGCCCCTGAAGACTATGATCGCCAGCTATGGTCGTGGTTAGAATCTCGCATCTACTATTTTTCGGGTGAATTTGGTACACCCGACACCTATGGTAATTTAAAAAGCTTTCTGGGGGAAATCGATCAAAAACATCAAACTAAAGGCAACTATATCTACTACTTGGCGACCGCACCTCGCTTCTTTTGTGAAATCGTTGACCAACTTGGTAAAGTGGGGCTAACCACGGAAACTGATCAGCAATGGCGCAGAGTGGTGATTGAAAAGCCATTCGGGCGCGATTTGGCTTCGGCGCAGAAACTAAATCGCCAAATTACTTCTGTGCTAAAAGAGTGTCAGATCTATCGCATCGATCACTATCTAGGAAAAGAAACAGTACAGAATATTTTGATGTTCCGCTTTGGTAACGGCATGTTTGAACCAATTTGGAATCATCGCTATATCGACCATGTACAAATCACTGTAGCAGAGACGGTAGGTGTTGGTAGTCGTGGCGGCTATTATGAAACTATACTAAGACAGTGTCCTCCATCGTGACACGTCTCTCAAACCTCCTTCGAGAACGTTCACGCCTGGAGGTCTCCGACTCACCTGGACTATCCGTCCGACAAGCTATCTCGCTGTGCATCCATAAAGCTGTAGCGGAGTCCCTGCACCAGCAGCCTGCAGCAGCAGCCTGCACCAGCAGGTGATGGAAACTCAGTTTTTGGAGGCATAGTCTTTTCAAAGAATTCTAATAATAAAGTAAATTAACATTTTAGAGATCTCGCCCTATTGCCCGACTTCATCATATTCCCCTGGCTCCAGCTTACCAGTAAGGCTGCAACGATGGCGCTCATCCAGCCCACCATCGTCCCTGCCCGCTGAGGAGCTTCACTGGCGCATCGCCGAATGCCTAACCGCCGCACCACGACGGTTCTACGCCTATTCGGCGTCCTCGGACCCCCCCCTCCCAGCTATCCCCCAGCCACTCCGGGCTCACATGCTGGAGCAATTTCAAGACCTTTTAAGCCAGCAAGTGACTTGTTTCGATGATTTCCCGAGTCTCCGCTGGTTCTGTGCACGGTGTGGATGGTACCCGGAATTTAACAAACAGCTCACACCGGGATCTATTCATCCGGAGGAATGGCCTGAGCAATTCACGTTCGCCTGGACTCCATCGAATCGCTCGCGTCCCGCTCGCGTCCTGCTTTGGAATCGTTTTCAACCCATGGGCTTACTGGCATCTCAGGGGTTGCCCTTCGGTTGCCAAGGCTACACTCACCACATCTGTCCAGAACGCCGCCCGTTGGTTCGGTTCACAGCGTACGGCACCGCCAGTCGAGAGGCCACCTTTCGGCACCTACCCGGTGGTTTCATCAACTGGGCAAAAGCCGATCGCCCTCCCCCAGCTGTCCACTCAAAACTCCCGTGAGTAAACTCCTATGAGTAAACTCCTATGAGTTAAACTCCTGTGAACGAAATATATCATTATATTCCCACAACAATTTGGTAAGCTAACATGAAGACGGTACTAACCGGACCAAATCAACGAAACTTCGTGTATTATTCATCTCGTTAGTACAGGCTAAAAGTCGATCCTTGCCATCAACTTTACTAAGACTTTTGATTAGTCAACTCGACTCCACGAAGGACTATGATTAGTCAGCTCGAGACTTATTGAAAATTCTAGTCCATCTTTCGTTATCATCGTGGAGATCTAATTACAAGGAGCTTTCGGGGAAATTTCAATATCCTCAACCCTCCACTATCTGATGTGCGCAGTATTAAGGAAAAGTGACGCAATGGATAGCCCTTCAGGATGGTTTAGTATATTGAGACGTTCGTATACGGCTGCGGGGGGAAATGGGTGGCTTTGGTTCAATTTGTTCTGGTAATAGTCTTCCACTTTACGATCTTAGATAAAAGATCTTAGATGAACAACTATTGTAATTGACCTCATTTTTAGACTAAAAGTCAATAATTA
>JBCCDL010000113.1:0-11058 GCA_039030815.1 Cyanobacteria bacterium P01_A01_bin.83
TCCACTGCAATGGGTAGTAAAGTTAGAATCCCGTTACTCAGACTCCCCCTGGCAACTATTTTTTCGCCAACTAATTTTCCCCATTGCCATTTTTGTCCTAGAAAATCAAATTCCGAAGTTAAACCCTGATTTAAAGAACCAAAGACATCAATCTTGCCATCAAAAGTCCCTTTTAATTTGCTAATATCTGGCACAAAATCAGTTTGTCGTTTTTGTTGAACTGAAGCTAGCCAAGCTTGAATTGCCGCTAATAGCTGTAGCTGTTCTAAAACGGTTGCCTGCTTAAAACCAGCACTAAATAAAGGTTGAGGCGATTCAGGCACAGGAGGCAAATATAAATCTCGGGATTTACCGTAGTTGCGATCGCTAAAAATACGAGCAAAGTCAGATAATTCAAAAATCTGAAGCGCTACTAAAATATCTTGAATTTGACCACCATCGATAGTTACCTGCCCATTTAGATCGATATCGTCTCTATTTTGGCTGATACTTCCCTTAAGCTTATAAATGCTGTTTCTCTGTTTAAATTCCACATCTTGAATGGCAAAGTAACCATCGGCATACTGAAAATCTCCTTCTAAGCGATCGCCTCGGATACTGGCTAAGGTAGGATTATCAATCACCACATTCTCCCCCGAAGTTGCCAGAGTGTTGAGATTAAAAGTAAAGTCTCCTGATAGCTCACCATCTATAGCCTGGGGTGCAATATTTTCGGGAACTTCAACGTCTTCACTCTTGATAGCAACGGTTTTGAGGAATTCGACGGGGATGTTCTTGGCAGTAAGGTCAAGAATATTTTGTTTACCTATCCCTTCAACTAATAAATAATCCTGAGCGATCGTAAAAGCCAGGGGAGAGAAGTTTTTATCTAGTACTAGTTCTATTTTGTCTAAAGGCTGAGACTCATCGCCAAAATCCTCGGTGGCTGGCAACAGGGGAGTGGTTAAAATTTCATCAAGGCTTAACTTAACTCCAGTTTGGGGAGATATTTGAACGGTGCCCGATAAGAAGGGCGCAAAATCAATTTCTTCAACCTGAAGGTTCTTTAAACCCAAATTTCCGACAATGGTCATGGCTTCAGGAATACCGCTAATTCTACCTGCAAAGTCTCCTCGCCCCGAATAATCGAGATTAGTCGCCCAACTGGGTAAAGTTACCCGCAGCTTATTAATATCGATCCAGCGGGCTTCGGTCACATCTAATTCAAAATAGTCGATTGCCGCTAATTTATCGGGGATATCGTTAAAAAACTCGGGAGCTATAACCACATAGCCCTTAGCATTCAAACCATCTCCCCGAGAGCGTTCTATATCTAAACGTTTACCATCCCAAACTATTGCCGCTGACAATGATTGCTCTAATAAATCGATACCTTGACTAAAGGTAAGATTGCCCTTAGCGGCTACTGCGGTGGGACTGAGATTATCAACTTTTCCTGTAACCGCTAACTGTCCTCCAAGCTGTCCCTTTAGCTCTAAATCATCAGAATTAGCATCGCCAAACAAATCCAGATCCACCTGCTGCGGGATTACCTGTGCCTTAAACTGACCATCGGCGATCGCTAAATCTTCAGCATCAATCACCCCTTCAGGTAGAGTTAAACTGCCGTTTCCTGAGGCTTTGATCCCTTCGGGAGTAATATTATCTGTCGTTCCCTCCAGCTCTAATTTGCCATTAACCAGCCCCGCAAACTCCTCAGGGGTGCTAGAACTTAACTCCTTTAACTTAAGGTTAGTCCCCTGGGCGATCGCTGTCCAGTCTTGATCGACAATGGCTAAATCCGATACTGCAACTTGACCTGAAGCCAAAGTTAAATCACCAAAGCCGTTAATTAAGGTTTGGGGTTGAGCATCATCGGGAATATTACCTGTCAGATAAAACTCCCCACTAAGGTTATCGCTAAATTCATCGGGCAACTCAGGAAATAAACGCTGTAGCTTGAGATCTGTAGTCTGAGCATCAGCTTTCCAAGTGCCGTCGGTAATCTCAATTTGCCCGAGAGCAACTTCTCCGCCAACCGTATTCAGTTGGGCATTGCCTTGAGCATCAACCTGATTCAAGTCACCAAAGTCATTAGTCCCTGTCACCTCAAACACACCATCCACTAAACCTTTAGCAATTGTGCTTGTGCTGCCTTCACCGATAGGTAAACTGCCAAATTCTACGCCATCAGCAGTAACCTGAGATGACCACTGACCCCTGCCATAATCGAGATTATCCAGTTTAACGGTGCCATTACCCAAGTCAAAATTAGCCGTACCGTCTTGCAAGACTAAAGTTTTGAGATCTCCTGCTTGCGCCTTAAGGTTGGTTTGACCAGAAATGCGACCAATATCCACAGGTAGAGCAATATCATAACTGTCGGCGATCGCCTTTGCTGAAACCTTGCTTGAGCGTAGATTAAAAGCGAGATTTTGCTGACCATCTAGCTCTAAGATGCCATTGCCCTCAATTTTGCCGCCACCTTGGGGCAAACTGCTCAACTCCTTGACGTTTAAAGTTGTGCCAACTAGTTCCAAATCAGCATCAATGCGTTTAAAATCTAGTTGATCTAAACGACTATTCCCTATAGTAGCCAAATCTAGCTGCACTATCGGGTTTTCTAAATTACCTCGCACCGCCACATCACCGTGTATCCTGCTCTCAATAGGCACAGGAGCCTCAATTTCTAAAGCATCCAATGCCTTAGTCGCTGTAACAGGCTTAATTTTGGCGTTTACCTGATAATCTCCTACCTCCGCCAAATCCAGCGAACCAGCAGCCTTCACTGATACTTGTCCAAAGTTCGTGTCAATCTGATCCAATTCAATTTTCGAGCCTGAAAAGCGGAGTGTACCATCGCTATTGCTAAAAGGCTTGACCAAATTGGGAATCTGGAGACTCACATCATCTACCTTTAATTCCCCCTGAACTTCAGGAAGCGGGGCATCTGTTAGCGTTACCCCTAATTTACCATCAAGCTTGCCTTGATTTAATTCGACAGGTAATGCCAGTAAGTTGCTAATTTCCTCTGCCTCTAGCTGCTGGGCTACTAAGTCGAGGTCGATGACATCAGTTTCTATGTTTCCTTCGCCAACTATCGAAAATTTACCCCCCTGGAGCAATTTTGCTGCCGCATCAAACTGAATCTTGTTCTCTGTCGGGAGAACAATAATCCGATCTATCTCAGCGATAACAGGGGGATTTAAGCTATCTGTCTCTGAATTATAAGCAACCAGTGATAACTGTCCACCATCAAGCTGAATTGACCTGACATCTACTTTTATTCCATCTTCTGTCGAATCATCCGAACCAAAATCAGTTGGAGTCCATAGCTTGTTTTCATCTTGCTCAAGATAAACATCAGATTTAACTAAAATCAAGTCAAGTTTCAATTCTCGCCGACGGAGAAAATGCAGCAGAGCAAAATTAATTTTAATCTCTTTTACTTCAACAAAATCAGGATTATTGGGCGTTGCAGGTAGGGAACTATTGCCAAAACTGGCATTAGTTAGCGAAATTGATCTCAAGTTGCCCAACTCAACAGGACGCTCAAGATAATTACCAACTTCTGTCTCGATTAAAGGAATTAATTTACGCTGAGCCAAATTTCTAGCATAGAGCAATCCTCCCGCAGCACTACCAAAAACCAGAAACATAATAGTTGTCAGCAGAGTGCGCCGCCAATTACGATGTTTAGGAGAAGGAGGATCTTTGCGTGAGTGGCTTGACAAGTCTTGCCAGCTCAAATCAGTAATGTATGAGTTAGATTTGTCACTCCTATACGATTCGCGATCGCCAGGAAGCTTTTTATCTGAATTTTGCTCAGAATCTTGATTCATTCTCTATTATGATTTGTAGCTGAAAATGCCAGTGATAAACGCGGAAAACTTTATTAAAATGCCGTATTAGCTTTGGCACTAAATCTATAAATAGAGATGGTAAATCCTGATAAACAGTTGCATACTTTTTAATATTTTTTTAACAACAACTAGTATAGCTATGAATAAAATTAATTGTGGTTTAAGCCGCTTTTGTAACTTACTTAAATTAAATCTAATAAAAATGAAGATTTGGATGAGTCACCCTGTCATCTCATTAGGAAACCCCTCCCTTTGTGACTCCTGAATATGTTATGCCCTTGTCCCGTCAAACTAAATTGAGATGGTACTGTTTACTGCCTGAACTATTTGTTGATGAATTTGCTTGGCATCATTAGTACCATCAATCTTCATCATTCGACCATCATATTGAGCAAAAATTTTCTGATATTGTTCTTTAACTTTAGTTAATTTAGCCTCTGTTTCATAGATTTCTGTAGAGGAGCGTTCTTGCAATCTTGCCAGAGAAACGTGAATGGGAATATCGAGATAAATAGTTAAATCTGGATTGGGAAAGCGATCGTTGAGCTTCTTGATTAAATTATATTGTTCAATATTATTACCGTTGTAAGCTAGAGAAGAAAAGTAGTATCTGGTGCTAATTACATGATAATTATCCTGAATTAATTTAAACACGCCATCTATCTCATTGTATAAATGATCATGGCGATCAGCAGCAAATAGATATGCCATCTGTTCGTCGAATAAATCCTGTTGGGTACTAAATATAATTCTTCGCTTTAAAGCCTGTCGAATTAAATTACCAATAATGCCATTAGAGGGTTCAGGACTAATTACCGCCTGCTGATTCATACCCAAAAAATATTGCTTCAATAACTCAGCCTGAGTAGTTTTCCCTGAACTATCGATTCCTTCAAAAACGATAAAAAGTCTTTTTGTCATTACTGTTGACTGTTGACTGTTGACTGTTGACTGTTGACTGTTGACTGTTGACTGTTGATTGTTTCGGTGCGCGTTCCCTTGCGCCGCAGCACGTACGTGCAGATCGTCGTCTTCGACGACTGGCAAGCCTTCGGCTTGCGCGCGACGCGGTGAAGCAGTGCGGTGCAGCCTGCGAAGCAGGCAAGCGTCGCTAGACGCGACTTGGGCGCTTACGCCCTGCGGGGTCTCCCCCATAAGCACCTGCTGAACCCTTTAGGGGGTCGCACCGCTGTTGCCTGATTACCAATGCCATTGTTTACGGAGTGAAAACCAACTTCTAAGCCGATTTAGAAAACCAGGATTCCGTTGCAGCTTTGAGTAATAAAAATTATTACTAGCTCTTTGTAATATTTCCGCCATGCTGGGATAAGTAGTAGGTATAGTTAAAGACGTTAATCCCCTCATCGGATTTTGATCTAGCCGAATTTTATGTTTCATCATCAAAGCAATGATGGTGATCAATTCCGTAGCGCGATCGCAAAATAAACTACAGCCTAAAATTTCTCCATTATTTCTTACTAACAGTTTACATACTCCTGAAGTCTGTTCCGAAATTTGCGCCATGGCAAGATCGCTAACATACTCTTTAATGATATAAATATCTAAGCCATACTGCTGTTTAGCCTGTTGTTCGTTTAACCCCACCCTAGCAAAATTGGGCTGGGTTAAAATTGCCCAGGGTAGAGTCAAGTATTCAGTTTGGTAACACGGGACAAACAAGGTGTTCTTAAGAATTAAATTAATCTCATAGCTCGTAATGTTGGGTAGATTGTAACCACCTATCAAATCACCACAGGCATAAATCTTATCGTTAGTCGTTTGAAGTTTGCGGTTAACATAAATTCTCTGCTGATTACATTTAACATTTACTGCCGCTAAATTCAAACCTGCAATATTGGGTTGGCGATAACCGCTGAGAATAACTTCATCGGCAACTAAAGCGAGATCGCCTACCTGTAACCAACGCTGCTGTTCAATAGTTTTAATTTGACTAACTACTACATTAGTGTAAATCTTGATTCCCTCAGCTTCTAATTGCGCCTGCATCAAAGCTACCAGATCAAGATCCTCATGGGGAAGAATACGGGACTGTTCGACCACTAAGGTAACTTCCTTGGCGAATCTGGCTAATGTTTGAGCTAATTCTAAAGCAGTAGGATCGCTGCCAACGACAATTATATTTTGTCCTAAATTTGACAGGTCACGCTGGTACACTTCTCTTATGGTTAGATAGCTTGGCTGAAGGTGATTATCACTCCACCTTGGTTGAGAATTAGTACCCGTAGCCAACAAGAAATTTCGCGATCGCAAGTTTCTATTTTTGACCTCAAACGCTAGTTTAGGTAAACTACAAAATTCTCCCTTGCCAGTAATCACATCTACTCCCAAAGCCGCCAAGCTAGACAAAGAATTTTTGGTCTGCATTAGGTTATCAACTTCACTGCCCCAATCACCAGCATCAGAAAGAGAAACAGAAGGAAACTCTACTTGGGGTGTAGTCGCAAAAGGATCATTGGCTAGGCGATAGTTCAATTGACCAACTTGAGCGATACTATGATGGCGCAACAGAGCATCTGGTAAAAATAGCTCATCACTTTGAGTGACCAAAGCAACACGAGCTTGAAGTTGAACGGCACTTTTAGCAGCATAAACACCGACACTACTACTACCAATTATTACCAAATCATAGTCTAGGGTCATACATCAAGAAACTGTTTATAAACCAAAGATGAAAATGGGGAGATAGGGAGATAAGGAGATAGGAAGATAGGGAGAGTTAATTCGAGCTTACATAAATAGGCATTGGGCATTTGTTTGTGAGGTCTTCTATTCTCCTAGTCCCCTAGTCCCTAAATCAACTATTCGTAGCAAACATTATTGTATTTGATATTACTAGAGATGTTGCTTTGGTTACGCGTTATGTCTCCGTAAGCATTTTAATGATGACTATGTTGTTTAATGAGTTGTTTAATGAGAAAAATTTGCAATAATTACGGCAAAACTGCTATAGTGCTGTTAATCAAAAGTAGTTGTTACATTGCACTATATCCATGAGCTTTTTTGTGAATTTTACGGTATCGAACAGCTTAGAAGAAATTTAAGATAAATCATTATCCAAGAAGCTACCGATAATTCAAATAGCATAGTCAATATTCTGGAGAATCATGAATAAAATCAAAAATAATGCCAAAAACATGATCCCTCAATGGCAATCAGACAAAATGAGATCTCTAATTGTAGAAAGATGGCAAGAGGTTTGGCAGATTGTAGAAACGAGAGAACAAAGTCAATTACGACACCCACAAGGGGCTGATTGACAACAGCCTGTTCCTCCGTCTCGTATTGAGTAGATAAAATTTGCTCTGTGGCTAGGTTAGGGAAACTAATGCCTACCTTTGAGTTA
This sequence comes from Cyanobacteria bacterium P01_A01_bin.83, assembly GCA_039030815.1. Lineage (GTDB taxonomy): Bacteria > Cyanobacteriota > Cyanobacteriia > Cyanobacteriales > Xenococcaceae > Waterburya. The sequence goes on from JBCCDL010000113.1 coordinate 7,207, forward strand.
ACCTAACCAATTTTCATTTAGCACAAGACATACAGTAGAGAAGATCGAGTTGAGAGCTATTTCTCATGTGGGCGCACGTAGCTGTGAGCTGATTTAATTTAGCAGAATATAAACTCAAAACAGCCAATTAATTAATGGATTATATAGCAAGCATTTGCTCAATAATTAGCCACCAAATTTCTTTTCTTGTGCTACCATTTTTGCAGCGATCGCACCTCCAATAAAGCCAAACAGGTGTCCTTGCCAGGATACCCCGATCTGGTTCGGAAATACCCCCCAAATAAAACTGCCGTAAGCTATGGCAACAAAAATCGATAAAGCGATCGAAGGAAAGTTCTTTTGAAAGTATCCCCGTAGTAACAAGAATCCAAGATAACCATAGATTAGAATACTTGCTCCGATGTGAACTGAGTTAGGTGCGCCAAAGATCCAAACTCCAATTCCGCCAACTAAAGCGCTGACAATTGAAGCAATATAAAAATCGCTGGTCTCTTGAATCATGGTTAACCAGCCCAAAGTCAAAAAAGGTATAGTATTAGCCATTAAATGACCAAAACCTCCATGGAGAAAAGGAGCAAAGATAATACCCCGCAATCCAATTACATTTTGCGGCTGAACACCATAGCTATCTAAGCCACCTTGAAATACAAAAAAGTCGAGAATTTCCACCATCCACATGATGGCGATTGAAACAATTAAAATTTTAAACTCTTTCAAAACGGTACTTTGTTTTACTGGTTTTCGATAGTAACTACTCATATCTAATTATAATTATTTACTGGTGAATCTGTTGAGAGCGAGAATATTTCCCTCAGATCGCTTTTAAATCTGCTTAGAACGAACATTGACGAAGTCCAGCAGCGCCCCGACCTAAACGGACGAGGTACTGTTCACTTCAATTTGATACCTACGAACTATATAAATAAAAAATATCGTTTCAATTAGAGAGACTAGCTTAGAGTCAGTATGTTTTGAGCTAATAGGCAAACTGCTCAATTATGTATACAATCAGCCTATTTTGTCGAGGAAAAAACAGAATCAGCCTAACTTAGTATTCAAAAAACGTGGTCAAAGAATTATGATATATATCAACGTCATTTGCTGAGAGGTTTTGCACGTCACATAGACACAAAAATCTTAGTAGCCAGAAAATAGCAAACAAAAATTAATATTATAGAGAAAACACAATAGTTCTCTGTGAGTAAAAAAGATCAAATCAGGAGTAATTGAAACCAATGAAGAGATTAGTAGGTATTTTAGCTGCCTTATTAGTAGTAATTGTCGGCTCTTGGGGATTTACCCCCAATGCTCAAGCAAGTGAGACTGGACTTGTAAGTTTCGAGTCTTCAACATTATTAGCTCGTGTTAACACGGCTGATGCCAAGCGTCAAGAATTGATTAAGGGCAAGCTTGATTTAAATAATAGTGACGTGCGAGAGTTTCGTAGACTTAGAGGATTTTATCCCAGCCTTGCTAGCAAAATAATTCAAAACGCACCCTATGACTCAGTTGAAGATGTCCTAAACATTCCTGGACTGAGCGATCGCCAGATGGAGCGTTTACAGGCAAATTTAGATGAGTTTTTTGTTACAGACATGGAAGCTTCGATGAATGCAGGTGGCGATCGCTATAATCCTGGACTATATTAAACTTCTAGCAGTTATAGATAGTATGTCATTTCTCTTTTTTGCTTAATGAGCGTAATGACAACTAATATATTTTTTTACAGCCACGTTTTTAGATTAGACGTGGTTTTTTTGTCTCTTTGTGGCATGATAAATCCCAACTAAGATGTGTCAAAATAACTAAAATTGAAATACCCTAAGTTTGATGTAGCAGTTATTGGTTCAGGTGCAGCAGGGCTATACGGAGCTTTATGTTTGTCTAAGGACTTAAAAGTTGCTCTAATCACCAAAGATCAATTAAATACGGGAGCCAGTGATTGGGCTCAAGGAGGAATTGCTGCTGCCATTAGTCCAGAAGATTCGCCGATACTGCACTTGGACGATACTTTAAAAGCAGGAGCAGGTTTGTGCGATCGCGCCTCAGTGAAGTTTTTGGTAGAACATGCGGCTGATTCAATTGAGTCTTTAGTCGAGATGGGTGTCGCTTTTGACCGCCATCAAAGTAAGCTGTCGATGACCTTAGAAGCCGCCCACTCTCGCCCTCGGGTACTTCATGCTGCTGATACTACGGGTCGGGCAATTGTCGCCACTCTGGCACAACAGGTCTTAGGACGGCACAACATCGAAGTATATGAATCAGCATTTGCCCTGGAATTATGGCTCAATTCTCGGGGTGAATGTCAGGGGTTGAGTTTTTTAAAAGATAATCAAATTAGTTGGATTCAATCCTCGGCAGTAATTTTAGCTACTGGGGGAGGAGGTCAAGTATTTGCTCAGACCACTAATCCTGAAGTTAGTACGGGAGATGGAGTTGCGATCGCTTGGCGCAGTGGAGCCATAATTCGCGATCCTGAATTTGTGCAATTTCATCCTACTGCCTTAACCGTAAAGGGCGCTCCTCGATTTTTGATTAGTGAGGCAGTTAGAGGAGAAGGGGCGCACTTGATTGATCGCCAAGGACAACGTTTTGCTTTTAATTATCATCCTGATGGGGAATTAGCACCGAGAGATGTGGTCAGTAGAGCCATCTTTACCCATCTGCAAAAGACTGGAGAGGGCAATGTTTATCTCGATCTTAAACCCATTCCTCAAGAGCGTATTCGCTATCGCTTTCCCAATATTATCCGCGTTTGTCAGTATTGGGATGTAGACTTGTTTACCAAGCCAATTCCTGTTGCTCCTGCGGCTCACTACTGGATGGGGGGTATTGCCGTTGACACCCAAAATCAAACTTCAATTCCTGGGCTATATGCGGTAGGAGAAACTGCCAGCACTGGGGTTCATGGTGCTAATCGTTTAGCTAGTAACTCTTTATTGGAATGCGTTGTTTATGCCTCCCAATTGGCTAAATTAAGACCCAATTCCCATATTACAGTTGCGACCCCTGAGACGGTGGAGGTGTTTACTGATTGGAACCAAGAATTGGATTTAGTTCTCTCCATCAGAAAACAACTACCCGAACTAATGTGGCAGAGTGCAGGAATCTGTCGTACCGCTGAAATTATGAATGCTGCGATCGCTAAAGTGGCTAATTGGCGATCGCAAATGCAAGGCTTAAATTTTTATCAATATACAATTGGTATGTCTGCCAACCAACAGATTAACTTCAGCACCCCCGAAGCTGGCTCTCAATTAAAGCTTTACGCCGAAACACTGAATCTGCTTGATATTGGTTATTTAATTCTCAAGAGTGCTGCTTTTCGCACTGAAAGTCGTGGAGGACACTATCGTCTCGATTATCCAGATGTCTCACTCGACTGGCAAGAACATACAGTAATTAAAGGGGAACAGTGGCAAAGATTGCCATTGAACTAGCGTTTGGTATTATAACCATTTTTAGTTTAGAATCTGATGTAATCTATCCTTTTTTGCCAGAATGACGACGGCTAATTGAGCGAGCGTACCATTTTTCTAAGATTGCCAAACCGTAGAAGTAAGTAATTACAGCGAGAATTATCCCCACTACAAAGCTGCCAGTTAGCAAAGTGATGGCAAAAGTCGAGCCTAATTCTTTAAATGCAGTAAAAGATTCGATGTCTAAAGGGGGTAATGCTGCATCTTGGGTTCTCAACAACAACTTACCAACTTTGTAGTTAAAGACATACAAGGGAACATAGGTTAGAGGATTACTGATCCAAGTTGCGGCTAAGGCTGCCACCCTACTTCCTCGACAGACTGTAGCTAGGAAAATGCCGATTAAGCTTTGAATTCCGAAAAACGGAAAACA
>JBCCDL010000114.1:0-11057 GCA_039030815.1 Cyanobacteria bacterium P01_A01_bin.83
TAAACAGGACATTCGATATCGGGTTGAAAAGTGTGTCCATCTTGCAGAATCGGAGATTCAGTGAGGCGATAGTAGTTAAAGACATTCATTACATATATAGCTAAACTAAGCTCTTCTAAGATCTCTATCTCTACATCAGCCTTGCCAAAATTAGACATCCCGCAGGAATAATAAGAGTAATCGCCTTCAACTAAAGTTATAAACAGGGTATAAATATCAAATACGTCGCTGGAATTATAATTATCAAGCCACTTTTGTGGTTCGTGAATAATTCCTGTAGATTCAACTCTAATAGCAATTCCCCCAATTTGTAAAAAAACTTGAGCCAGTTGAGCAATTTGCCGACAAGCTTCATATCCAGTATCAATCGAGGTTAACAAAACAAGCTGTTGCTCAAAATTAAACTGGTCTAATGTAAGAGAAATGTTATTTTGCCCTGTCATCTTCCAGGGAAGGGAAAAATTATCAGCAGCATTGTAGATATCAATCTCGCAACTATGGGTGGTAATTGTGGATTGGAAAATGCGACCAATCAATAGATAGTCTTCGCTATATTTACTTTCTAAAGCGGCGGCAATTTCTTGTCGATTTTGTAATTTAGTAGGGATAGTTAAGGCAATTTTACGGGTGATCACGCTTTAATCTGGTTTACGGAATATATAGTATGGCTATATTAATCAGCATAAATTTGGCATCTTCAATATTCTTGCTGTTTAATAAGCTGAGTTTTGACAATTGCCAATAGATTTAAACCTATAATAAGACAACCATTTAACAATACTCAGAGTTTTGTATCTTAGTATTTTTGACTTTTTACTTCCTTAGCGATTGCGCTCCGCGCACCCCAAAGGGATCGCAATTTTACTCACTTATTTGATTATGATCTAATTTATCTATAATCTAAGTAATAAACAAAATCTCATGAAAATTATTACTAAATCTATTTATTAAAGTAATAATGGTGACTTAATTTCATCAGTGATACTGCTGAAATAAACTATTGTGTTGATCAGCTTGAATTAATCAAATATATGTCTGGGAGCGAAAACAAATGTCTAAACAGAATCCTACAGGAGTATTTATCGGCGGATTAATGATTGGTAGTGCGGTAGGTACCTTGCTAGGATTAATCATTGCACCACGCACAGGTAAAGAAACCAGAAAAGTAATCAAAAAATCTGCCGATGCTTTGCCCGAAATAGCAGAAGACTTATCCTCCAGCATCCAACTCCAGGCAGATCGACTTTCAGCTTCAACTCTGGAAAATTGGGACAGTACCCTTGATCGACTACGGGAAGCGATCGCCGCAGGAATTGAAACTAGCAGAGCAACTACCCAGGCTAGCAATCTGAACAATCAAGACCCTGATTTAAACTCATCAATCACCGATCGCCTATAAAATTGGAAAGTGCGAGCTGACTTTTAACTTTATGATCGACCCTCTATTCTGGCTAGGACTTTCTTTATTTCTAGTCTCTTTTAGCCTATTTGCTGTCTTACTGGTGACTATTCCTACTTTACAGGAAATATCTAGAGCTGCTCGTAGTGCCGAGAGATTATTTGATACCCTCAACCGAGAATTCCCCCCCACTCTCGAAGCAATTAGGCTGACGGGTCAAGAAGTAGGAGAGCTAACTGACGATCTCAATCAGGGTATTAGTAACGCTACTGGGGTAGTTAAACAGGTTGATCAAGGTTTGTTAACGGCTAAACAACAGGTACAACAGGTGCAGGTAAATAGTGTTGGTCTGGTTGCAGGGGTAAAAACTGCCTGGAAAGTTTGGCGTAATCCTCAAGGCGATCGCAACTCCCTCAATGGTGATGTTTCCCCTAAAGGTAATAATTCCCAGTCCCAGGTTAATGCCTCCCCAGAAATTTCCCAGTAGCGATCGCATAACATGATTTTGGGTTTGAGATTTAATCCCACACTTCAACCCTGATTGAGACTAATCCTAATCAATACCATTGATAAATATTTTTAAATCAATATTTAATATTTTTTTACTGGTTAAGGTATTCAGAACTACTAATAACTGCTAACCTTAATATAAAGTAAACAAATGTAACAAAAATAAGAACAATTTGATAGAGTCACCGTTACACTGCCTTGGTGCGATGACTCTACCAAAATTATATAAAAACATTTTTATAGAAAAAATAACTATGGTACATAAGCTCTTACAGCGCTCTTTTATTATGTTGGGGGTATGTTTATTGGTTTTAGCCTCCTGTTTCACTTCTCCAGCTTTAGCAGTTAATAATCCTGAACTACTACCAGATCAGGTGACTCCTGTAGTAGATTTAGCGAACCTTTTGCCTGAACTGCAAGAAGAATCGCTAATCGCCAATCTAGAAGAATTTGAGGCAGAAACAGGTTGGAAAATGCGAGTTTTAACCCAATACGATCGTTCTCCTGGTCGAGCCGTGAAGAAGTTTTGGGGCTTAGATGACAAAAGTATTTTACTAGTAGCTGATAGTAGAGGCGGAAATCTGCTGGCGTTTAGTATTGGGGATGATGTGTATGAACTATTACCCCGTAATTTTTGGATCGAACTGCAAACTCGCTTTGGCAATATGTACTATATCCGCGAACATGGCGAAAATAATGCCATTGTCGAAGCTCTAGAGTCTGTAAAAGGCTGTTTGCGTCAGAATGGCTGTGTTGCAGTACCAGGATTACCCCAGGAGCAATGGATCTTAACCTTAATTAGTTCCATCGTAGGTGGTGTTATTTTAGGTGTGGCGGTGATTCCCCGCAAAGAAGACCAGGTAATCGCCTGGCAATGGGGTTTAATTATGTCTCCGCTGTGGGGAATCCTCTTTATCGCCTTTGGTATGGGTCCCGTTGTCATCCGTACACCTGAGTTTTTACCCTTGTTCCGCAATATTATTGGATTTCTGTTGGGTGCTGTAGTGGCGTATTTATCTCCCTCGTTTATTGATACTCCCGCTTCTGATTCCGAGGCTTAGGCTGGTTTATCAATGGACAATTGATAATTGACAATGGACAATTGACAATTAGTTAATTTGGTCTTTGACCTACATGCGGCGATGCGGGCAGTCAACATGCATGCGGCAAACTTTCGCCTTTGCGGGGAAACCCCAGGACGGACAGCTGAAATGTCGGAGGCAAACATGCGGGCTAGCCCTTTGTCCGACATTGCGTCCTCCTGTTGATCGACGAGTGCTTGCACCGCCCGAAATTGTTCATTGTTAAACAAACAACTTAGATTTATCAGCAGCACCAGATTTAAGTCAACTAGGGCAACAAGTTATCAACAACAAGACGAGCATTTTTCCGATTGACGATTTGCGCCAAACTACCACTGGTTTTGTTGCTAATTATTAGCTTAAATTCAGCCTCAGATGCTAGGTAAAATCTGATTACAGCTAAGTAATAAAAATGAGCGAGAAGGGATTTGAACCCCTGACCTTTTGGTTCGTAGCCAAATGCTCTAATCCACTGAGCTACTCGCCCTCAACTAAGTTTACAAGTTTTACTTGTTCAACCCAACAGTGTTCAATGGTAGCAGAATAAGGTAAAACAATGCAAGAAAAAAAACAATTTGATTCTCTCTCCCATCTGAATCAGCGGGGAGAAGCCCAAATGGTCGATGTTTCGGATAAGAACATAACTCGTCGTCAGGCTGTGGCTAGGGGCAAAGTCAAAATGTCTTTGGCAACCCTAGGTACAATTGAGGCAGGTAATGCACCTAAAGGAGATGTTTTGGGAACAGCCAAAATTGCAGGGATTATGGCGGCTAAACAAACAGCAAACTTAATTCCCCTGTGTCATCCCTTACCGATTCACAAAATTGAAGTGGAAATTATTTGCGATCGCAATTTACCAGGATATGAAATTCAAGCCACTGTGGTCACAAAAGCAGAAACAGGAGTAGAAATGGAGGCTTTAACTGCTGTTTCCGTCACAGCATTAACTCTCTATGATATGGCGAAAGCGTTAGAGAAATCCCTGGAGATTAGAGAGATTACTTTAGTGAGTAAGACAGGAGGCAAATCTGGCGATTATTTTGCTGAAAAAACAGCGGCTAAACAGATACAATAGGAGTATCATAAAAGACCTGTATTTGATATTTAGAAACAATTTATGCCTCCTCGTTGGCCCCGTGAACCCGACCGTAAAACCGATCCCGAATATCGTCGTTTAGATGACTTAATGAACTTCGCTATTCATGTGGGGGTCTATGCGGCAACCAATTCTGGACTATGGTTTGTTCATAATCTCAATTCAGCCCAATGGCCTTGGTTGATTTGGGTCAATGGTATTTGGTTTGGTATCTTGGCTTTACATTTTATCTATATAAAAGCGATCGCAGACTACACCTCAATTAAAACCTAATGGCTAATACACAAGACATTGAAGCTCTAGCAGCTAAAATTGGCGAAAACGTTTATATTGACGTAGCTAAATGGCACCTATACCTCAATGATGCTCATCTCCACACCACAGTGGCAGAGAAGGTTTATCCGCTTTTGGAGGCTGATTCAGTGACGGAAGATAGCGTAACTCAGGTGTTGCAGGATATTCCGATCAAGTTAGGAGGCGGCAAAACTCAACTTGCACTTAATCAACTCTTGCCAATGCAGTGCATCATTAATCTGTTGGATTTGTTAGAAGAGTATCAAAAAGAGATGTAGTTAAAGCTACCGTTGAATTAAGATTAGCAGCTAGTCAGACAGACCTCCTGCTTTCGGCAAAAGGCTTCTTCTGACTTCGTTGAGGTAGTTATTAGCTTTTCCAACATCAATATCTAATATATTTATAGTCGTTTCAATTAATTTTGGTATATTCTAATTTATTGGTTCGGGGGACTGGTCAGAATTGATACTAGTTTGATTCGTATCATTCTTATTTGATTTGAAACGACTATATTTACTTTGTCAAAAGGCGCTCATAATCGATTCATTAAAAATTGGTTGATCATTGCTGCTAAACTCTAGCGGCTGATCAATCATCATAATTAAACTTAAGCCCGACAAATTCATCGCTCGAATTGGGTCGCGAACAAAAAACTGTTTTTTCCTTTGAGCCTTCATTAATTAAACAAGATACCTCACGCTTAAATCCCTCAAGGTTATTGATGTATATCTCAGGATTAAGTTGCAGACGCTTAGTAAACTGATTCCAAGGAACATCAACGATTTTATCCCCACAGACCATCTCTACTTCCCCACCTTCTACATCAAGATCGCCAAACTCAACCTCAAACTCTCCTGGTTCAATCTCCACAAATTTACATCGCTCCATCTTTGCCTGTTTGCCGCAACTCGCTATTAAATAAGAGCTAAAAATAGTTGTAATAGCGATTACGCGACCCGTAGCCTTCGGATCGCAATAGTCTGAGTTAGTCTCATAAAACTGATAGTATCAATCAAGATCTAATTGTGAACTATCTTTAGTTTAGCTATGTCCAACTCTCTGGAACTTAAGTCCGAATATCGCTGTTTCGATGGCACAGTAGCGTACTATAGCCATTCATCATCAAGCTGTAACTGTGAAATGAATTTTGCCGTTTATCTTCCGCCTCAGGCAAAATCCCACTCTGTACCTATTCTGTACTATCTTTCTGGCTTAACCTGTACCGAAGAGAATTTTACAACTAAAGCAGGGGCACAACAATATGCTGCCGAGTATGGCATGATGCTAGTCGCCCCCGATACTAGTCCACGCAATACAGGAATACCTGGAGAAAACGATACTTGGGATCTGGGTAGTGGCGCTGGTTTTTATGTAGATGCCACAGCTCAACCGTGGCAAAAACACTATCAAATGTATAGCTATATCACTAAAGAGTTACCCGCTGTGATCAAGGATAACTTTTCTGTACAGGCTGATAAACAGAGTATTATGGGGCATTCTATGGGAGGACATGGAGCATTAATTTGCGCCCTCAAAAATCCCCAACAGTATCTATCAGTATCAGCATTAGCACCCATTGCGGCACCAATGCAATGTCCCTGGGGTGAAAAGCTATTTACAGCCTACTTAGGTAGCGATCGCCAAACATGGGCGGCATATGATGCCAGTGAGTTAATCAGGCAGACTCAACTAAGTTCAACAATTTTGATCGATCAGGGAACAGCCGATCAATTCTATCAGCAGCAACAATTATTGCCAGAAAAATTTCAGTCAGCTTGTGAGCAAGTTAGGCAAAAATTAAATTTGCGCTGGCAAGAGGGATACGATCACAGCTATTTCATGATTAGCAGTTTTATAAAAGATCATATACAGCATCACGCTGAATATTTATCTAAATAAGTTGAACATTAAACTTTAATCAAGCTAACTAACTTTAGATGCCTTCTGGATCAAGACTTAGTCTGACCATAATCGGCAGCATGTCAGTTTTACAAAACAATTAAATCAGATAGCTAATTACAGCATCAGGCAAAACACATAAGGGAGTTAACTAAAACCAATCATTTTGGCTATAAGCAACTTATCTATCTGTGTTCATCTGTGGACGATATTATCTTAGCTGTATGCTCTTAACAAAATCGACACCAGTTAATTTATCAATAATTATTCTTTTAAACTAACTGCTATTTGGCGTTTTTATTATGTCTAAATTCATCACTTTTAAACCTATCGGCGAAATTTTACAAGAGGCTGGTCTGATAACTAATCCACAGCTAGAACTTGCCCTAAGAGATCAAAACTATTATGAAGATCTGCGACTAGGTGAAATCCTTGCTTTAAGAGGATGGATTAAGCAAGATACTGCGGATTTCTTTGTTCAAGAATGGTTCAAACTAATCAATCAGAAAATCGATCATCCGATTGGGTTTTACCTAAATAAAGCAGGATTGCTAAGTGAGCAAGAAATCAAGTTTATTTTAGTTCAACAGCATAAATATTCACTTCGTTTCGGTGATACCGCTGTTAAACAGGGTTTAATCAAACCAAATACTATAAATTTCTTTCTGCAAAACTTATTTCCTTCTCAATTACCAGGAAAGACTCTAAATCATCAGAAAACTTTAAAGCAGGTAAAAAATAAAATCACCAGCGAAGATATTACTATGTGGGCAAAATTAAGCTCAGAAAAAATAACTCGTCATTAGGCTTTGCTATTCAAAGGGAGGACATGTTTAATGTTACGGTTTATAGCTTTTAGCTTTTAGCTTTTAGCTTTTAGCTATAAATATTTCTCTCAATTAAAAAGAAAAACGATACAAATTATTTTTTGCTAAAAATTAAAGTTCATTTAAGCTAAGAAAATCGGTAAAAATGCCGCTATTGTTTCGGATTATCAGGGTTAATTCCATCTTCCTGAGCATGTTCTGAATTATTAACCTGATTCGTAGAATCGATCTCAGTTGTAGTTACTTCAATAATATTTGATTGATCGCTGTCACGATTACCGACTTGATCTTCTGGTAAGGCTTCTAATACTTCTGCCACCTCTACCGTTTCTAAGGTATCAAGAGTAGATTGATCGCTCTTGATTTCCGTAGTTACTGTAGTGATTGGTTTAACATCTGTTGCTGGTGATTCAGGTGTTATGGTAGCTGACTCTTTAGTCTCAATCTTAGATTCGACTTGTGAATCCGAATTAGCGATCGCATTTGAGGTACTGTTAGTTGATTCTGATGGTTGTGACTCAGTTATTTTGTTGGTCTTGGTGTCAGTCGATAGTGATTGCTCAGACAGAGTTTCCTTGGCTGCCGATTTCTGCCGATCGCCGCTATCTGCAATATCTTGAGACTTGATCGTTTTAGTTTCTTCTACAGTAGTTTGAGCGCTCGAATCCTCCATTTTCTCTGTCACTGACTCTTGAGCTATCGATTGGTCACTAAAGACAGTGTTGCTAGGGCTGCTGGCAACAGCGTTAGTGGCTGATTCAGTAGTATTGGATGGGGAAGTAGTATCGGGAATAGCAATTTCGCTTTCTGTCACCTTGGGCATTTTTACCGCAGGTGTAGCATCAGCAGTCGATTCAACCGATTTTGATCTGCGTTTAAAACGTTTGAACAAACCGCTAAAACTGCCAGATAAGGAAAATTTGCTGGGATCTGCTGCTGTTACCTTTTCAGGATGAGCGATCGCCCTCCTTAACTGTAGATTTTGCCAACCAGAGGAAACCAATAAAGCTGTCGCCGCAGCCTGCCCTAATAATACTGCTCCTGTAATATTCTGCGCGCAGCACCATAAGACCAAAGCATAAAACAAGCCCACTCCACTCCACAGAAAGTCATCTTGACGATGCAAATCTGACATCAAAAAAGCGGTAAAAAATAGTACTAAGCTACTGATGGCTACGATGATTGCTAAGGCGTATGACAGCATGTTCCTAACTCCATTGTTTGCTGTATATATTCTGCGATAAGAACCGAACTTTTGACAGTAATTGCAGCAATTCTTTGAAGATAATCATTTAGTTGTGAAATCACTAAGGCAAACTAGCTAAAAATATATCCTGGTGAATAGTTTAAAATAATTTCCAAGAGGGAAAATAGAGCTGGAGAACTAAACAACGTAATACTGCCTTAATTTTTTTGAGAGTTTATAGCTTAACTGTATGCAAATTTACTTAGATCATAGTGCGACAACCAAACCTCGAACTGAAGCGATCGCCGCAGCTCAAGCTGTCTTTCAGCACCAGTGGGGGAATCCTTCTAGTCTGCATCAATGGGGAGAGCGCTCGGCAACAGTTTTGGAAACTGCTAGAATGCAGGTGGCGCAACTACTTAATGCTTTTAATTCTGAGTCTGTAGTTTTTACTTCTGGTGGGACAGAAGCAAATAATTTGGCTATTTTAGGCGTAGCTAGACAGTATCGTACTCCGCAACATCTGATTATTTCTAGTGTTGAACATTCAGCAATTAACGAGCCAGCCAAGCTTTTATCACAGTGGGGCTGGCAGATAACCAGACTACCTGTTAATCGCCACGGCAGAATTAACCCGTTAGATTTACAAGCTGCTCTCCAACCCAATACCGTGTTAGTGTCCGTAATTTATGGTCAAAGCGAAGTTGGCACGCTACAACCTATAGCCAAGCTGGCAAAAATCAGCCGCGAACATGGAGCATTATTTCATACTGATGCGGTTCAAGTAGCAGGGCGCTTACCGATTGACGTACAGCAGTTAGACATAGATTTATTATCCCTGTCGGCACATAAAATATACGGTATTCAGGGCGCTGGGGCGCTATATGTCCGTGAAGGAGTAAAATTGGTGCCTTTACTCGGAGGTGGAGGGCAAGAAGCCCATATTCGTTCGGGAACACAGGCTTTACCTGCGATCGCAGCTTTAGGAGTTGCTGCCGAGTTGGCTGCAACTGAATTAGAGACAGAAGTTTTGCGCACCCTTAGCCTACGCGATCGCCTTTTTAATTTATTGGCAGATTATCCCTGTCTGGAAACTACGGGGGATCTGATTTATCGCTTACCCCACCATGTTAGCTTTATTTTAAGCGATCGCTTTGCCAGTCAAGCAAAAGATATAACAGGAAAAACCATTGTCAGACAATTGAACTTAGCTGGTATTGGTATCAGCGCAGGTTCAGCTTGTCATAGTGGCAAATTAAATCCCAGTCCAATACTATCGGCAATGGGTTACGATGATGCCGCCGCTAAAAGAGGAATTCGCCTGACGCTGGGTAAAGATACGACAGAGGCTGATATTGACTGGACGGCTATCGTGCTTAAACAGGTAATTTGCCGCTTGATGCCCCCTCTAGTATGCTGTAGTTAGCTAGAGAAATGTTGGAAATATTTAAACCCCAAGCTAACAAAAAAAATGCCAAGACGACTTGGCAGAATGAAAGTAACAAAATATTTGAGGCATATCATCTATATTAACCTGATTTGAAGATCTAAAGCGATAATTTAATTCCTCTTTAAGATCTTATTTTGCTGATGCTAATCAAACCCTATGCCAAGCATATTTCTAACCTTCGTCAGTGCTAATAATTTTAGGTACGCGGAAAAACTCTCCTTGCTGCTCGGGAGCCGCCTGTAACAGATCCTCTTTATAAGGAAAAGGAGTCAATTGATCGGCACGGGTAATATTACTAGTTTCAATTGCTCTAGTTGTAGGTGGAACATCATCCGTATCTAGCTCACTCAACTGCTCAAAATATTCCAAAATACCATTAAGTTGAGTTGTAAATTCCACTTCCTCTGCCTCAGTAAGATTTAGCCTGGCTAAATTGGCAACTTTCCTAACTTCTTCGCGCTCAATCATAAAGTGTTAACTGTTGAGTGTTGACTGTTAAAAGAATACATCCATTTCTGAACGCCCAGTAATCTTAAGCCAGTTTTGAGCCTCCATGTAGTTATTGGGAGCAATCCGAATTGCCTGCTTCCAGTATTCAGCCGCTTTATCATAGTAAGATTCCGCTTTTTCTACATCCCCTGACTCCTTGGCTTTTTCCCCTTCGTAATGATAAATTACAGCAATATTATTTAAAGCTTGAGGCATTCTGGGATTAAGGTCAATCGCTTCAGTATAAAGCTCGATCGCTTTGTAAATATCTCCGTTACTGGCGTAAATTAAGCCCATGTTGTACAAGATGTAACTGCGGTCATTAGGATCTTCTTCGAGAGTTAATGCCTCTTCATAGTTTTCTAAAGCTTCTGCATATTCACCATCTCCTTGAGCCGACATTCCATCACGATAATAAGCAAAAGCTTCTTTAGCTTTCTTATTGGTAGGCAGCGCTTTGAGGATAATGTCTGCCATGACGGTGAAGGTTTTATCTACAAAATTATCGTTTCTCTGGGTACGGGGCATAGTTAGTTTTTAAATCAGTTAAATATAGCTAAATAGATATTAACCTCAAACATAAATCAAAAACTATAAGTTAAGTTATGTCTGAGGTATTTCCTTAACACTTAGCAATGATTGTGGTTGACAGCCACTAGTTGCTGATAATTAACTAAAACTAGTAACTAGCGCTGGTATTTTTGACAGATCACAATCGAGATCACGATTTTATTTCACAGCTTAAGGAACCTGCTGTTTGCGAAAAGCGTAAATTTTCGCTGTAGTCTACGGGACAATCAATTACCGCAGGAACATCATCAGCCA
>JBCCDL010000115.1:0-10990 GCA_039030815.1 Cyanobacteria bacterium P01_A01_bin.83
GGGCGATCGCATTCTAGATAGGCAATAGGGTCAACTGTGGCACTAAAAACGATTTCATCTGGATTATTAGAAAGCTTTTGTTTTACCTGCTGGGCATAATTTTTTAAAGTCAGCGGATCGGGGTTTTTTTCGTAGCCTTTTCGATGTACAAGTTCGTAATAATGACGCTTGAGCTTACGCAATATTTTAAACTGTAGTGAATCATCTAGCGGACCAACATAGTTAAGGTCAATCGACTGAGATGCTAAAGCTTGAGCAATATGATATCCAGTCCCCGACCATTCATCTCCTCCTGTCAGTCTGGTTGAATCATAAGTTGTAACGTATGCTACTTTCATTTTTAGATTAATAGAAATTTCAATATAAGAACAAAATGTTGTTAGCTGAGATATCACCGCGAAATAATTAAGATTACTGGTCTAGCACCACAGTTTGATAATTCCCTGACTGAGTTACGCTACCCTGTTCTAAGCGATAAATGCGATCGCAATGTTCAATGGTACTCAGGCGATGGGCAATAATAATTATGGTTTTACTTCCAGAAAGGGCTTTTGTGGCTTCAGTAATTAAATTTTCCGTTTCGTTATCTAAAGCTGCGGTTGCCTCATCAAACACTAAAATTTCCTTTTCGTGATAAAGTGCGCGAGCAATTCCTACTCGCTGACGTTGACCCCCTGATAGCAAGACTCCTCTTTCGCCCACGCTAGTGTTAAGACCCATTGGTAATTTGGCAATAACCTCAGTCAATTGGGCAGCAGCGAGCGCTTTTTCTACTCTCTGGCGATCAATTTGATTATCTGGTACACCAAAAGCAATGTTTCTTTCTAAAGTGTCATCGATGAGAAAGATTGATTGGGGAACATAGCCAATTAAGTTTTGCCAAGCACGCAGTTGACTATAAACAGAAACACCATCAACTAAAATATCTCCACCTTGAGGAGTCAGTAAACCCATCAAAACATCGACTAAGGTTGTTTTACCCGAGCCAGATTTGCCGATTAAGCCGATAGAATGACCTTTTTCAATCGTCAAACTAATATCATTTAAAGCATTGGTTTCAGCATTAGGATAGCGATAAACCAAGCTTTCGACAGAGATTTGTTGTTGAAAGTTTAGCTTTTGCTGCTGATCAGATTTAGCCGCCAAACCCAACTTATTATTTTGAACTTCATATTTCTCTGCATCCTTCAGTTCAGCGTATAAAGAATCAAGAGAATGAATGTTATATCTAATAACGCTAATGCAGCCAATAGTATTCCCCGTAGCTGGTAATAAACGGATTGAGGCGATCGCAAATATGCCAAAAATTGAGGTCAGGTTTTGAGTATTACCTTGATTAAAGGTAACAAACAAAAAGGCAAAAGTAATTAGAAAACTAATAATTACGGCTTCAACTATGTAACGAGGTAAATTTGCATAGCTGTCTGCCAAGCCCATGTTTTTAGAATATTTATTAGCAGCTTGAGCCATTTGCGCCTCAAAATAAGGCTCACAGCCAATAATTCTAGTTTCTTTAAGACCGCCTAAACCATGATTAAGAATGCGAATCATTTCCGCCGAAGCATCAAAACCAGCTTTACCCCAACGAGCGAGCCTTTCTTTTAAGGGATTTAATACCGCTAGGGCAACCAGTAACACCACTGCAATGCCAATCGAAGCTGCTGCATTGGTCGAAACCAATAGAGAAACGAGCGCAATAATGACAACGCCATTAGAGATAGCTGTTAGCAAAGATAAAACTAATCCAATACAAAAGCGATCCGTAAATGTAACTACACTTTGAACCAAATCCGCTGAGTTTTTAGTCAGATGCAAAGTATAAGGAGCCGATAAATAAGACTTCATTAATTGAGAAGACAAATCACCTTTTAAACTATGAGAAAATTCAGCGATCGCTTTTTGTGAGATGAAACCTAATGTAGCTTTGATATAAAAAGCAATAATTGTGAATATTCCGAATAAAAGTATAAACTGCTGACTAGAATTAAAAGAAAACTTTTCATACAAGGTATTGAGCCAGCTAGTATTATTAATAAATTCTGAGTCAGTGACCATTGCCGCAAAAGGACCCATCAAGCCAACACCGAGCATCTCAAATATTGAACTAACTATAAATAAGCAGCTAATTGCTAAAAAAGCTCTATGTTTACCTCTGGTTACGTAGAAAAACTTAGATAAAAATTTATTCATAACGAGCAAAAGCTACTAAATTACTCTAAAAAATATTGACTTTAATGATTACTTGAGTCTATAAATACTGTAAATTTGTGCTGAGAATTAAAACTATAAATTTAAATTATTAACTATATATACTTACAGTTATAACCTTTGTAAATTTGTTTGGCAAACAACATAATATAAATAAATTTTTGTTTTTGAGTATATTCTCTTAATAAAAAACCTCTACCAATAAAAGTAGAGGTGAGCAAATAAATTACATTTTTAACTAAAGATTATGCTTTAAACGAATAGCGGTTGGAATGCATCATTTAGAATAGATTCTTGTCCAGCACTAGTAACTGTAATATCTAGAAGTTGATCTTCTGTATATTCTGTTGAGCCGATAATAGGATCGCTAAGAGCAAAAGCAGGGAAATTACCAACAATGCGCTTCTCAGTAACAGATGTAATAGTTGCTGCTTTACCGCCAATCTCCACCGTAGTGTCAGTTAGCACTCCAGAGAAATTGGTACCACCGATAGTAAACTGACCGCCACCTGTAGCAGGTGCGCGCCAATCGGAAATATCGTAAGCAACCATGTTAGTTACAGAATCATCAACTGGTGTAGTTACGTATACAGCTTTGTCGCTATGGTCTAGACTTATCAATGCACCCCCAGGTCCTGTAATGACATCCAAACCTTCTAAGAGATTCTTAGTTTCCGTTTCTCCCTGGTCATTAATTAAATCAACTTCCAGAGTGCTAATATTTGTTACGTCGCTGCCATCTTCAGACAGTTCGACATTATAGAGAACGCCGTTCCATCTTTGGGCGATTAAATTTCCTCTTAGTTGACCGCCAAAGGTATTTGAGCGATATTCAATAATTCCATTAGTAGAGGAAGTAAAATCAGCAATAGGAGCAGTATAATCAGCAGTACTTGGCTCATCAAAGTAATAATAAACGTTTTGACGTGGGTCATCTTGACCCCGATTACGGTTGGGCTGACCGTAATAATTACCTTCCTCGATAATGTTTAGCTCATCGTAGATTGTTTTTCCCGCCTCAAAAGGTTTTTGAGTATTAGCACCAGTAGACTCATCTCCAAAACCACCATTAGCACCATTTTCCGTGGCATAAATAATACCGTTAGTAGCAAAAACTAAATCATAAGGGTTGCGTAAACCGCTAGCGTAAACCGAAACATCAACTCCAGGAACTACATCCACAATTCCCCCAAAGCCTTGACTCTCCTCGGGATTAGGTATTTCCAACCCTTCTGGAGCAACCCAATCAGCAGGGAATTGATATTGGATATTCCCGTTGAAATCTGGTTTAGTAATCTCAGCCTTAATAATGGCAGCAGTAAAAGGTGATTCATCGATACCGCCAATCCTATCATCTGCTATACCTGCATTAGTGTTACTACCATTGGTGATCAACAAATCTCCGTTTTCGTCAAATGCTAATCCGTTGACACCGTGATCATGGTTGGAAATTCCAATATTATCTACTACTGGAGTAAGAGTAGCGAAGTCAGGTCCTTCTAATACTGATACCTGACCACTATAGGGAGAAAAGTCAGTCAGTTCATCAAAGCCCCCTTCTTTACTATAGGCATCTCCGTTGGCGTAAAACTGATTGTGGGAAACGTATATTCTAGGCTGACCACCAGTGTTTTCAAAGGGATTGAAAGCAATACCAGTAATATTTTTATTACCTTCTTCAGAATCCTCTATAGTGCTAATGGTTTGAGTATCAATAACATTGTAATTATCATCAAAAGTATATACTTTGATTTGCCCGTCGGTTCGACCGACATAGAGCCTACCATCAGGTCCCCAAGCACCTGTGGAGGGTCCATCATTGTTGTTGATTGAGTCTTTATAATTGTCAATCTCTTGTTTTGGTGTAAATTGAACTCCCACTGAATCATTGTCAACTATATTGGCGGAAACTGAAGGCACAGCTAAACCACTGTAAGCAGCATCAGTAGAGGTAACACTGTGACTAATGGTCGAGGTGTGGAAACTTTCACCTACAGTATCGTCTACCGCACTAACTGTAACAGTTTGGGGAGTACTCCAATTTTGGGGAGTGAATACCAAGCTAGTTTTATCAGTAGTAGTTTGACCATCTAACTGTAAGTCAATAGTAACGTTGGCAGTTGGCTGAGTATTCAGAATTACTTGATAAGTATCGGTATTGCCACCTTCAGTTACAGAAGTATTTTGATTACTTTGCTCAATCAGTACCTGTGCATCGTCAATTGGGGTAATAACAATTCCCGCCAGACTTGCTTGATCTACTACTGAGGTGAAATCAAGATTTAGTACGCCATCTCTAACCACCGCCAGGTCAGGAATTTCAACTATACTGGCATCGTTTTCACCATCAAGGAAAGCATTATTGGTCAGCTTATAAATATCTAGGTTGTCTAAAGCAGCATTGCCCTCTAAAGAAACATCAAACACTCTTTGTCCAAAATCAGTGAAATTTAATTCAGAGAGATAAAGACTGACATTATAGTTGCCATTATCTACTGGCACAGCATAGGAGAAGCTAGCCCCTAAACGCTGAGATTGAAAAATAAAATCGTCTTCAGTGTTATCGATGGGATTATAAACTGGATCAATAGCTTGACCACCAGTAAAGTTAGCATCAGCCTGCCAGAGTTTACCAAAAGAATCAACTGTATCTACATCTAACCCAGCGTTGATGCGGATAATGCCATCTGAGGTAGGAGTTAATACATCCAGAGCAAGTTTTCCCAAAGTCTTGTTAATAAAGGTATTACCGTTAGTATCGCTTACTTCTCCTGCTTTAATAGCTACAGTGTAGTCACCGATGTCAGCAGCATTCCAGGTACCCCCTGGTGCGGCAATTGAATAAACACCAGTACGAGGACTACCAATTCCAGCATTATCTACTCCAGCAAAAGTCACAGGCACTAGTGTTCCATCTGGTGCAGTGACAGTAATATCTTGAGCATCAATAGTTGTGGTATCAATGCCAATGTTGTCCGAATAAGTAACGGAGAAGTTAGCAGTAGTTGTACTGGTGGATAATAGGTTCAAAGTCAGGATATCTGAATCGTCAGGTGTGTTATCCAGCTTGGCTACGGGTGCTACTGCATCAACTACAGGTTCGGCTGGGACAAGCTCAATGTAGTTTAAATTAAAGTCTTTAGAGTTTAAATCTAAACGCAAGACCTGGGAACCAGCAGTCAAATTAACATTGTTAATGACTACATTATCGTAAACTTGCCAGCCTCCTGTGCTACCAAAAGTGGCATTGTAAGTTTTGCCGTCAATTACAGCGTCAAGGTTTTTAGTTTCTGGGGTTGGGGAAGCTACTCGCAGAACAAGATTGTAATTACCCGTTTCAGAAATATTAACATCGTAAGTTAAAAATTCACCAGCTTGGATATAAGCAACGTTGAATCCACCGCCGTCATCTCCTGTAACTTCGATATCTACAGGTTCACTAGGGCGATACTCGCCGCCAAAGTTTTCTGCCTCAAAATCAAAGTATTCGACGTTATTGGTTCCTGCTTTATAGTCCTCAGCCTCAATGCGAATTGCTCCTGTTGGGTCTGTAGTTTTTTCTACCAATTCCAGATAATTAAAATTAAAGCCGTTGGACTTCATATCTAAACGTAGCTGTTGATTTCCTGCGCTTAGATTGACGTTAGAAACAACAACGTCTTGATAAGTTTGCCATCCTCCAGTGTTATTGAAGCTTGCAGTGTAGGTCTGTCCTCCAACAACTACATCAATTGATTTTGCATCATTGCTAGGACTAGCTACCCTTAAAACCAAATCATAATTGCCTGTTTTGGCAATATTTACGTCATAGGTCAAAAACTCCCCTGCTTCAATCCAGGCAAGATTGTGTCCACCACCTACATCAGTTGTCGCCTCAATATCTACGTCGTGATGACGGTGTGCGCCACCAAAATTACCTCTACTGGTATCAAAATACTCAGTGCCATTGCTGCCTTGGTTATAATCCTCGGCTTCTATGCGAATTGTATCCCCTGTATTAGTCTGTCCCCCAGTTACATCTACACTAAAGCTTCCTAGACTGCCAGTCGCGATGGCATTATCACTAGTATCGCTTACTGCATTTGCATTGAGGGTAACAGTATAGTCTCCTTTATCGGCATTATCCCAAGTACCGCCAGGTGCTGCAACCGAGTAGGTAGCAACACGAGGAGTTCCGTTACCAGTAGCATTGACACCAACTAAAGTTACAGGTAATGTCTGACCATCGGGAGCAGTAACGGTAACATCATCAGCATTGATAGTTGTTGCTTTCAGAGCAATGTTATCTGTATAGGTAACAGTAAAAATGGCGGCAGCAGGACTGTTAGACTGTTGAGTCAAGGTTGTAGTATCTAACTGTGCCGAAGGTGCTATATTATCTTCAATAGGAGCCTTTGCTTCTAGCTGAACATAGTTGAGATTAAAATCACTAGACTGCATGTTTAATCGCAACTCTTGTAGTCCAGCCTCAAGATTTACGTTAGGAAGTACAACGTCTTGGTAAACTTGATAGTCTCCAGTGCTGCCAAAGCTAGCAGTGTAAGTTTGTCCTCCAATTAACACGCCAATAGTCTGAACCTCAGTTGAAGGAGTTGCTACACGCAAAATTAACTCGTAGTTTCCTGACTGAGGAATATTGACATCATAAGTTAAAAATTCTCCTGCCTGAACGTAACCGACATTAAAGCCTCCACCTTCGTCACCTGTAGGTTCTATGTCTACAGGCTCATTAGCACGATAGGCTTTACCAAAGTTTTCTGCTTCAAAATCGAAGTATTCAACATCATTAGTGCCTGCTTTATAATCTTCGGCTTCAATACGGATTACGCCTGTTGCCGAAGGGTTGTGAGGAGCATTGACAACAAAGTTACCTAAGATTCCCGCAGCTACTGTATTTTCCTCAGTATCCCCGACTTTTTCTGGGTTTATTTCTACGCTATAGCTACCTCTGCTATCTGCCCAATTACCTCCTGGTGCAGTAACCGAGTAGCTAGCAGTCATGACTGATTGGTCACCATTAACATCTTCTACTCCAACAAAACTAACTGGCAGAAGTGTAGTTCCATCAGGTGCATAAACCAAAACATCGTTAAAGTTAATCGTATTAGCCTTCATCGCTACATTGTCGGTGTAGGTAACTGTAAAGACATAAGGCTGTGCTAAGTCAGTGAGTTCGGGAGCATTGAGTACAGCAGTCGGAATATTGCCTGGGTCAGTTGTGGCTGTGGCATCTAGCTCTAAAACTACTGTAGAAGATAAGCTATTGCTATTTTGATACTTGGCAACAATGTGATTTAGTCCACCACTCGCTGCGTCTGTCCGTTGAAGCACAACAGGAATATCGACAAATCCTTGAGCGCCAATGGTTGCTACTTTTTCCTCAACTGCCAGAGCAGTATTTGCTTCAAAGGGATCAATATCGAAACCACCATTTTCGACATATAAAGCTCCTTCAACTATGAGCAAAGAAACTTCTGTTCCTGCTGTGCCATTTACTCTAACGGTTTGATTGGCTTCTGCTACAGTTGCTTTGTCGGCTAGACCAACTACTTCGATAGTAGGAGCGGTAGAAGTCTCAGAAGTTAAGAGAACTTGTGAAGCCTTAATGTTAGGAGTGCCATCACCGTTAGGGACACTATAAAACTGACCCGTAATAATTTCACCATCAGCAAATTCGACTGTAGCTGTAGCTCCAACTAGCTCTAGTCCAGAAATACTACCAGCATCTATAGAAGTAGCTTGCTCTTCTCCTTGAATACTAGTGGGGTCTGTATCAATAGAAAATTCTAGTGTTTGGTTGGGTTTGAAATCACTAAAGTCAATTTTAAGACTTGCAAAGCCAGCATTAGGCAAAGGTTTTAAAAAAGTGTGAGATGTAACACCACTGGTTTGAGGATTACTAGATGGGTCTACATCAATTGTAAATCCTTTGGTAACTGAATCACCTGCTGGATTACTAGGATCTGGATCATAAGCTATATCAGGGAAAATAGCTGTACTCAAATCCAAAGTAATGCTGGTAATACTTTGATCACTAGAGTTATTAGTAATTTTAAAAGAGTTAGGAGCAAAAGTACTACTTGAGATAAGATCCCCAATAGGGTCAATAATAAATAATGCTTCATTCATAATTTTATTAAGACAAATATTTGTTGATTAAAATCAATGTCAAGACATTAATTAGCCGAGTTTTAATTATTACTTTAAAAGCAAATTAATGTCTTTAAATTAAGTAAGGTAAGTTAATTCAAAAAGCGTATATAAAATAGCAAGCATAAAATTAGTTGATCAAAGAATTTCTATCTACTATTAGCTGTCAATTCTAGTGAAGCTGCTGACAAATCTTTATAGCTTCTTGGATCAGCTAAAAATAGACCTTTACGTCGTAAATATTGTTCAATTAGAATGTCTTCAACCTGCTCTCTTGAAGCGTTATTATTTTCTATTAAAATTTTACCTAAAGGATTATTGGCGCTATCTTGAAGCAATAATAATTGCTGCAAATTGTTTTCCTTGATAATTCTCTTATCAACTAATAATTCTCCTAACTTAACATTTTGATTTTTTAGATAAAATTTTAATTGTGGTAAAGACAAAGAATTATTTCTCAGTAAAATTTCACCAAGTTTGAGATTAGGATTAAGCTTTTGCTGTAACAAAGCCTGGTCTAATTCTTTTGTAGTTAGGATATTTTGACGTAGCAAAATATTGCCAATTTTTTCTGGAGAAAAATCTAAATTTTCAACATTTAGATTCATTTCAGTCCCTGCAAAAAGTTGGCTGGCAATTCCTGGAGTCAACAACTGCTTAGTAGCCAGATACATAAAAGGCGGAATCGTTGAGCTATATCGATGCCAAAGTCTTCTTGGCTCTTGAATTAAGCGATATAACCATTCCATTCCTGCTTGCTGTATAAGATGAGGGGCTCGGGGTGTAAGTCCAGCATACATGGCAAAAACTGCACCGACACCAATCATTACGCCATTGATTGACCCTTGATATTGTGACATCCATGCTTCTTGCTTAGGACATCCCAAACAAACAAAAATAATTCCCGCTCCACTATTATTAACTTCTTCAATCAAGCTAGAGTCTTTGTAAGACCGAATTTCATCAACTGACATGAAAGGAATAGATTTCATCCCAGCAACTTTCAAAACAGGATACTCTGAACTTATTCTTTGCTTCATTCTGTCTAAAATTTCTGGAGTAGAACCTAAAAAATAGACAGAAATATTTGCCTTTTCGGCTAGTTCACACAGGTTTTCAAACACGTCCATCCCTGCAACCTGATTTTGATGCATGATACCAAGACGACGCAACATCATTACCAATGGTTTTCCATCAGGAGTAACTAAATCAGCTTGGTGCAAAACTTTTCTATACCAAGGATTACGTTGAGCTTCCATCAGCATGTGAACATTTGCCAGACAAACCGCTTTACTAGCTCTAGTTTTTGCCCAACGCAAGATTAACATCATTTGCTCATCAAAAGGCACACAAGTCAGAGGAATATTAATTACTTCTTTCTTTGGTATCATGATTTCAATTTTATTTAATTGCAATAATTTAGAATATTTTTGGGCGTAAAATCAAAATAATCACCCTGAATGTATTTAACAAAAGTTCTAAATTAAATAGATATTTATGTGGGTTTATTTGCAAGTATTTGCTTTCAAATTAAAGTTTTGAGATAGGATGACTTGCGTAATATATACATGCTATTCACTCAGTATCTATACGTCAACTTATAAATAGTAAATAAACAGTTTCATTATAATTGGGTGTTTGTTCGTAAAGATATGATGAAATTACCGCTAATTAAGATCTTAATGAGTAAGATCACTTTGTTTTCAAATTTAGCTGCATATAATAGTTAAATATATAAATCAAATGCATTGTTGAGGCAAAATACAAATAAAGCAAATTGAGCATTTTAATGATTGACTATTCTTGAATTGAAGATAAGTAGTATTTTTTATTTCCCAAGCTTTTCTATTTCAGTAGTTTTACTTATGTATTTTGAGCTTAATTAGAATGGGCAATAGTAACTGTAGAAAATAAAATATTTTTCAATAGATTAGCAGTAATTATACATATCGTAAATTTATTAATTATTTAGAGTATTAACACTTAGTTAAATAAGTTATGAATCAGAATTTTGAGAATCAACAGCCCTTTTATATTCAAGGATCTTCCTCCAGAGATAATGTAGAAGGAGGGGTAAATCTTGATGATGTAAAAAATACTGTACTGAGACAGTTACCTCTGATTGCTGGTGTTACAGTTGCGATGACGTCCTTAGCTTTTTTCAAAACTCGTTTTTTGCCACCAAATTATGTTGCTAGCTTTGAACTCTTGCCTGAGTTAGTTAACGTTGAGACTAAGGTAACATCGACAGGTGATAATTCTGGCGAAACACGTGGAGCTATTACTGCTGTTGAGTTGGATGATGTGCAACTGAAGATCTTAAAAAGTCCAACTACAATTAGTAAAGCAATTGATTCTCTACAAAATAAGTATCCTAAGCTAAATTATCAGACATTGACTGATGATCTGACTGTAGAATTTATCCGAGACAGTCAAAACAAAAAAAATGTATTGTATGTTAGCTACGAGCATTCTAATCCTCAGCAAGTATCTGATGTGATCGATGTTTTGACACAAACTTACTTGGATTATAGTGCCGAAAAGCGTTCATCTGGAGTTCAGCGAGGAATTACGGTACTTGAACAACAGATCCCTCTGGTTACTGAGCAAGTTGAGCAGCTAGAAAATCAAA
>JBCCDL010000116.1:0-10922 GCA_039030815.1 Cyanobacteria bacterium P01_A01_bin.83
ATTAATGTCTGCCTGTGCTGTTTGTTCTGCCTCTTGAGCCACATAAACAGCTCGTTTAGATCTCTGTTCGGCGATTTGTTTCTCCTCTACTGCCTTGGCGAACTCTGGAGAAAAGTCTAAATCGACTACGCTAGTATCGAGGACAAGAATTCCATATTTATCTAAACGCTGGCTAAGAGCATCATCGAAATCCTGCTTGAGTTCGTTTCTTTTGGTGATTGCTTCTTCTACTGTTCTTCTCGCAGCGGCAATTTTAAAAGATTCTTGAGTTTGAGGGGCAATAATCTTAGAAACAATATTAGCTAAAGTTCCTTGCTTGCGGCGGATTTCCACTACCTGAATCGGATCTAAACGAAAGTTAATTGCAAAACGAGCTGATAAGTCCTGAAGGTCTTTAGTCGAACTTTGAGCTGGTACTTCAAATTTTTGCACAGTCAAATCGTAAATATCTACAGCAGAAACCAAAGGCGGTCTAAAATGAATTCCCTCTAGCAAGACTCCATCTCTGGCTTTTCCTAAGATGCTAATTACTCCCGCCTGACCAGGATTGAGAATGACAAAGCTATTAAACCCAATAAATAGGGTCAATATTATTAAAATGACAGGTGCTATAAGATTGTCGCTAAATGATAATTGTTTTTTCAAGTTTTACTTTCCTAAGTTTTGAATAATCATGGACAAATATTTCGTAGTGATTAACATTTTGATCAACACTACGAATTTCTTTTTAATTTCGACAAAGAGATAACCATTGACTATTTAGTCGGCAGTCCATCATATCTTTTGGGATCTTTCTTTTGCTTTTTAGTCCCATCTGATTGCTGTCTTGATGAGCGTTCCCTTGCGCCTGACGGCGACGCGGGGTCTCATCGCTTTTTGGGCTTTTTGACTTCTCTGTTACCTCTTTTTTTATCTCCCATGATGATTCCTAAATTAAATTCCTATTAAATGAGTATATTGAAAGCTTGTTTTTTAATTAATTGAGGTACGTACAGCAAGCTTGGAAATTGTTACTTGCTGATACCTCAGTTCGGTCAAGATGCTAATTTACTTTTGACGTACTAGGTTGAGTAGTTCTTTTGGTGATGCCAGTAGGTCAACCGCTACAAAGAAAATATTGTCTTGAGGATCGAGTAAAAATCGCCAGGCAATATTCATACCAACGCTAGAACCAAACCAAGGCGTTTGAACTTTACCTGTAACTTTAATGGAAGTATAACCTTCGTCCATTGACTCAATTTTGCCCCATTCTGGCATCAATTTGAGTCCCTGACATTCTTCCCGCATATAGCTTAAAACTGCTGCACGACCAATAATTGGTTTTTGAAAAGGTGGTTGCAAAGCACCATTAGGAGCAAATAAACTAACAGCAGCTTCAAAATCGTTAGCATTCATGTTGTTGATGTAACTTAGTACCGTGGTGTTAGTCACGCCTTCGATAGATGCTCTTGTACGAGCTGCTATTGTAGTAGGAACAACTATAGGTTCTCGAACTTTCTGGCGACTCTCTGAAGCTTTAGCATCAAAGCCCATATTAACTACAGTATTCCGTAGGATGGTAATTTGCTGTCCAGAATCGGCATTGGCAATTGCTTTAAGCACAGAATCAGCCTCAGAAGAGAGCTTGTAACCCTTAGGGATTGGGGCAATAAGCCCCTCTTCCATCCATTCTCCTAATTGATTCCAAAAGCCTAACTTTAGATTCGTAGTAAAGAAACTATAGGAACGGCATAAAGGTGTATCAGCATGATTTGCTAGGTCGCACATGACTTGTGTCTGCTCGGTGGGAGACATCTGCTTAATCTGTTCGAGCAGTTTTTGAGCAAAGATCATACTGGTTGAGCCAGGTGCAGCAACGGTAATTGTTTTGCCCATTTCGGTATAGGCAAACCAGATTAATGCTAGTTGATCTTCAGCCTTAAGTTGATTGAATCGCTCGATTATATCTGGAACAACATTGGCAACTTGAGTATTTGAAAAGATAGATTGAGCAGAATTAATAGTTATAGACATGAGATTAAGACTCTAAAAATGAACTAAAAGCGCATCATCATCGTTGTCAATTCTGAAAAAACTAGATGCAATGATATCTGCGATCAAACTGAAAACTCGTTTTGTTAATTGGTTACTCGATCTTTTTCTACAGGCATAGTCCACCAACCGATAATGGGATATTTAGCCTTTTTCCAAGCACGTAAACCACCAATCAATTCTGAAATGTTTTGATAACCAGCTTGGCGTAGTTTGTTTGCTGCCACGGCAGTTTGTTCGTTTGTTTCGGCGTAGATATAAATGTCACGGCTTAATTCGAGACTAGCCAGAGTAAGATTGTTAAGCTCATCCATCGGCATCGAAATAGAACCCATGATATGAGTAATATTGAAAAGTACTCTGGGTCTTACATCAATGATAGTTAGGGCTGGTTCACCCCAATCGAGGCGTTGCTTCAGGGAACTAACACTGGACTGATTCTGAATTGGTTCGGGAGTAGGAATGAGATTAGAAAATATAGCCATGAGAAACCTTTGGTAATGTTCTGACTAAACCCTCAATGCAAGCATTGAAGGTTTTGACAGTTTGTAATTATCGATCGCATTCTTGATTAATACAGACAGGGTTAAAGCTCTCCAGCACGGTAATGCCTTTGGTAGAATTTATTTAGAGGCTATGCCTGAATCTAGATTCCATTCATGCAGCAGAAAATGTTGATACATTTTGTCCTTCATCATCATGTGCCGATGTAGCTCGATTAATAATTCTTGAGCTTGTTCGCGAGATAAGTGCTGCACTTGAGCGGCAAATTTTTCGAGTTGAAATTCCTGTTCTAGAGATAATTTGGCTGGTTGATTCATTACTACTTTTGAGGCTAAGACTGAAGCGAAAATGGTGGAATCGATGCTCGCTAAGTATTTAGGACTGAAATTGAAATACCTAGCTTGGCTTACCCTTAGCTGACTGTAAATGTAGTAATCAACGCGATCATAACAAGTAGGGTGGCTCCTGCTCCCCAGGAGACATAACGCTGTTGCTGTTCTGGTGAGGGATAGTTCGCCATGTATAGATCGGGTTCGATTGCGTAGTTATTGATGATTCCTTCATCATCGATGACGTAACCATCTTCTAAGGATTTATTCTGGTATTGTTTAATTTCTTCTCGTGTATTTGCTTGTATCTCAGAGGGGATTAATTCACTTCCATCACTAATATGATGCGCTACTACCTTATCTTTTTTAAGGGTGATGGTACTCGGAATATTTTGTTGGTTCATATTGCAAGTATAACATTTTATTTAAAAACTTGCCTGCAATAATATTTTATGGTATTGAAAGATACAAATGAACACTTCAATCACTTCAAGATTTTAGAGTGATAAAGCCTTAAATCATTTTAATATTCTTTTGAGCTTTGGCATATTTACGAAGTCAACGCAAGCCCGCAGCCTCCGAAGGAGGCAGAGTCAGCTTCGCTGACGATGGGGCGAATGCCCCGCCTTTCAGCGCGGGGTACTGTTGACCCCACTCAAATTCTAAATCATTAGAAATCTCTATTGGCATAAAACCCACTTCAGCTATTGCTTTTGCTGTAATTAATCTATTGGTTGTAATTAATTCCAATAAAGAATAATAAAGGTGATATTGTTTATCCTTTCTCAATAGAGATCTCAATTCCATTAATAAATCTTCTTTTGACAATGTTTTTTTGGCAATCATATATAATATGTATCTAAATGGTTAATATTAAAAGTATTTTTATTTCTTGCTTGCAAGAAATAAAAATACTTTTAAGTATCAATTAACTATAACAAATCTAAATCATAAAAAAATCGTAAGTCTATTTTCTAATGAGAAACAAGTGTCAGTAAAGAATATTTTTAGATACGCCGAAGGTTTAAAGAGTAAGGCGATCGCTTGTAATCATAAAACGGGACATCGATTTTTGAAAATAATCTTAAGTAATTATTAAAAATAAAATTTTGTTTTTAATATCTTTTCTCAGAAAATACACTTTGATTTTAGTGATCTTACCAGATCGGTATTTACTGATAACTATTGATATGTCTATGTTTGACTAATAAAAAATCGAACTCAAAACACAGCAGTTGCATAATTAACAATATGCTAATAATGATTTATGAAAAGCTTTACCTCAACTTTATTATTAATCAGTCAAAATTTTTTATCGTATTGGCAAAATATAGACAATATTGTAATTGCAATTTTATATTATTTGATTGCTTTAAATCTTATTTATTTTGTTTATCAATATCAGTATAAAAAATTAAAAATTATCTTTGGCTTATTCAGTCTATTGTTTTGTTTTCATGGTAGTACTTACATTCTAGAGTCTAAAAATTTAGCAGCTAATTTTCCAGAGTCATATTACCTAATAAATCAAAATAAAACTGCACTGCTTTTAAGTTTTATAATCTGCACAATAATTATTTTTAAATCTAAGAATTCAGATTCAATTTTAGACAATCAATTATCAAGTTTAATACATCACCTAACAGAAAAAAAGACACCCAGAATATCTGTCAAACCAGAAATATCTAAATCAACAAATCAAGTAGTAGAGAAAGTGATTATAGAAACTACTGCTCAGGGATTATTCAATCAAGAGTTACGAGCCAAAAATTTTCTAATGGAGAAAGTTGCTAATCTAACCCCTAATGTTCTTTACATTTATGATTTAGAAAAAAAATGCAATGTTTATTCTAATCGGTTTGTCGGAGACATCTTAGACTATTCTGCTCCAGAAATAGAAGAATCGAATATACAGCTATTTGATCAATCATTGCAACCAGATGATCTTAATTTAGTAGCACAACATCATCGAAACTGCCTCAATTTGGGACAAGACGATTATCTTGAACTTGAATATCGGATGAAAGACTGTTACGGAAAATTGCACTGGTTGCACAGTAAAGATACTGTCTTTAAGAGAAATGCTTCAGGAAAGCCCACTCAAATATTAGGTATTACCCAAAATATTACGGAAACTAAAAAAAATCTGTCACAATCTGTCACAGTCAACACTGAATTAGCCGAAAAAGTCAAAACGTTAGAAATATGGCATGAAAAAAAAATCAAGCTAGGAGAGATGCACGAATTTCTGCAAGCTTGTTTAACTATTACAGAAGCAGCAACAGCCTTACCCGATTTATTGCAACCTTTATTTCCCCATACTCATGGCGCAGTCTATTTAATCAACAACAGTCAAAATTTATTAGATGAGATCGCAGTTTGGGGAATAACTAATAACGGTACTAGTTTTGACCCCAAAGAATGTTGGGCATTACGAAGGGGAAATTCTCATCAAGCTCATCCCCATACGCCAGGATTATACTGCGCCCATGTAGACTCTGAAACTGATTTAACTCCGACTCTATGTTTACCAATGATTGCTAAAGGGCAAACTTTGGGAATGCTCTATCTGCGTTTTGATGATTCTGAAAAAAACAGTAAATCACTTCGGGAATTAGCAGATACCGTTGCCCAGAATATTGCTATGTCTTTTGCTAATTTAAAACTTCAGGAGATGCTAAGATATCAAAGTCTTCGAGATCCTCTAACTGGCTTATATAATCGTCGCTATTTACAGGAATCTTTAGTCAAAGAGATTGATCGTGCCCATAGAAATCGACAGTTTATCAGCATTATTATGCTTGATATTGATCATTTCAAACGTTTTAATGATCTTTATGGTCACAGCGCGGGAGATTTTGTACTAAAAGAGGTAGGATTTTATCTTCTATCCCAAATCCGACAATATGATATTGCCTGTCGTTATGGCGGAGAAGAGTTGGTTATTGTTATGCCCGATGCTTCAATAGAAGATACAATAATCCGAGCTGAAGGAATTAGAGAGGGAATTAAGCAGCTAGAATTGAAGCACGAAGGCAAAGAATTAGAGTCAATTAGCGTTTCGATAGGAGTTAGTTGCTTTCCTGATAGTAGTACTGATGCTGATGGCTTGATTCGCACTGCAGACAAAGCTTTATATCAAGCTAAAAAACACGGGCGAGACTGTGTTAAACATTGCTAGGTAGCTAGAAGCTAGACAGAATTAAGAAGAAGATAAAAGAGTCTTGACAATCAAGGCTTATTGTTGCTTTCAGGGCATAGTGCCATGAGGGCTAATCGGACTTCGGCAAGGTCGCGAATCAAGGGAATTCTAGAGCGAATGTAGATCCTAACGTCACAAAGTTCAGAGACACTGAGGAAGATTTGTGTTTCTAACTGCTTTTGTAGCTGAAGTATCAGTTCTAAATCTTCTAACTCTAGAAGAATACGAGCCTGTGTCTGTTCAATAATCTGCCATATCTGCCGTAACTTTGAAGCATTTAACATGATTTACTCTAGGAGTGGCAATAATTATTGATGGTTAGTCAAAATCCTGTAAATACTATCTTAGAGTGAACAGAAAAAACACAAGAAAATATTAAACTTAATGAATTTATTTGACAAAATTTTAAATTAACTAGTAGATATACGGATGGGTAAATCTGCTTAGAGGGATAGAATGAGCGCATTAATACTTAATTAAATTCCTCATCAAACCAATGATTACTCTCAATGAGAGAAAAGCTCAATCGATTCTGATTGTTGATGGTTCCACTAGTAACTTGGTTTTGATGTCAAAAATCCTCGAAAATCAAGGGTATAAAGTTGAGCTAGCAGATAGCGATAAATCTGCTTTGCTTCAAATAACTAAAACACCCCCTGATCTGATCGTGTTGAACCTGATGATGCCTGCTGTAGAAGGGTTTGAGGCAAAAAGTTGTTTACCACAAGATCCCAGGTTAGTAAATATTCCTATCTTGCTTCTTAATGCTAACAGTTGTCTTAAAAGCGGGAAAATGAATGATCTAGGGGTAAATAGTGTAATTCATAAACCTTTTGAGCCTGACACCTTACTGCTGAGAATTAATAGTCTACTTAAAGCTAAAAATGCTCAGGAGAAAAATAATCATCAGCAACTATTAGACAATGTAACTCTTTTCCAAGAGAGAATTATCTTTTTGGATCTCAATCAGGACGATCCACTTTACCAAGAACAACAAGAATTAGAAGCAATTCAAAATAATAATTCCATAGCCGTATTTAGGCAATTATTATCCATACGAGGATATGAAATTGTAGATTGTTCTCTCAATAATTAATTGCTATAAGACCAACTCGAATAAAGATCAACAGCAAGAGACATTTCGTTTAATGGTTTTGATTTAGGTTCTTTAACTCTTGCCAAGCTAATCTGCTTGGCTATAAGTAATAATACTAAATACTCCTAAATTCTTTGTCCAAGAAGATATTCGAGTTGGTTTTGGGTGATTTTATGCCAGGATACTTGATCCTTGACCATCAACACCTGGTAATAAAACTCTAAAGTATCTGATTTAAATTGGGGATAATGTTCAATCCACATGGATTTGCCTGGAACTATGCTAAAACACGATCCAACTTGATCAATTAAGTGTTGTAGCATTGGCGAAAATGACGCACCTGGATGATCGGGTAAGACTGAAGTGATAACTACAACCCGATCTAAGGAAAACTGGTAGATTCTCAGGCGACACTGGCAGTTAATGCGATGTTCTTGTTGTTGCCAACTAAAAATTGTGTCTGTGGTCAGAACGGAGGTCGATTCTAATTTTCCCATGCGTATTTCCTGTAAATTTTAGGAACAATTGACGTAAAATCTTTGTAGTCATTCGGTGTAATACAAATTAACTGTTATAAAATTATGTTGTTTTAACCGCACCTTGAACTTGTAATCTGAAAATTATAAGTTTCATCATCAAAGTCCGAACAATTATCCGTAAGAAGACACCATCTCAAAGTTACTTGTCTTGTTTGGCGATCATAGATATGGGTTGGTAGGTTGGGATCGACCCTTTCCATTCCTACTTTTTCTAGCTCTAGATCGATAATATTCTGAGCTTTGGCGATCGCATTAGCTTCTGTCACTTCAAAAAAATCGGTAGGATAAAAAATGCCGCAGTCTTCGCCAAATTTATGGTTATAACTGTCGCCATCAGGTAAAGAACAATCCCACAAATACAAATACTTGAACTTTTTTTGAATTTCTTTACCACGATCGCTAAGATATTTGCGATCGCCAAAGTATATAGCAGCCCACGAACGACGAATAAATTTTTTGTCTGCTGTCTTCCAAATACCGATTTTTAAACCTTTATATTTATAGGTTTGATGTTTGTTTATCTCTATTTCGTTCATCAGCCCTAAAACTCCAAAATTTGTTAGATATCCCGATCCCAATATTTAGTAATTAATGGCAACGTAGGTAAGCAAGTAAGCTCTACGAATTTTATAGGACTTTAACAGGCTAAAAAGATTAATTGTTCCTCATATTTTTAGCCTGTTATAAGTAAAAATTTTAGTTAACTAAATCCACTAAAGCTTCTGGCTTAAACTGAATAGTACCTGAGCTTAAATAGCGATAATGTTCGCCCAGAAATACTAGTAGGGTTATGTTAGATTGATCGCTATTAGAGATTGATTTTACTGTGCAGATCTGCATTTTATTTCTGAAATAGGCAATAATGCGATCGCCTGGCTTAAGATCTAATGCTTGAATTTTCGTATCAAACGGTAATTTATTCTTCTTCATCTAATTCTTCTTCTTGGTCTAGAAGATCTTCAAGTTTATTTGTCATCATGTCATCGTGAAACCTCTCTGAATGACTAGGCATAAATTGACCAGTACTCTTAATCCATCTAAAAAGAGAGCCATTTTCTTTACAACAGAACCCTTTTTTCTACAGCTATAAGACTATCTAGCGTTCAATAGGATACTTAGCCTGTTTCCAAGCAGTTAAACCACCGATTAATTCTGAAACGTTTTGATAACCAGCTTGGCGCAGTTTGTTTGCTGCTACAGCAGTTTGCTTGTCTGTATCTGCGTAAACATACAAATCGCGGTTCAATTCGAGACTAGAAAGAGTCAGATCGGCAGGTTCGTCCATCGGCATCGAAATAGAACCCAGAATATGATTAAGATCGAACTGTACTCTGGATCTGACATCAATGATAGTTAAAGCTGGTTCACCCCAATCGAGGCGTTTTTTCAAAGTATTAACGCTAGATCGATCCTGAATTGCTCCAGGAATGGGAAAAAATTTAGAAAATATAGTCATGAGTTTCCTTTAGTAATGTGCTGATTTAACCCTTAAATACTTGCAGAAGAAGGTTTGAGCAGCTAGTTTAAGATAGCCGATCGATATTTTGTCGATCTAAATAATTTTAGATTCAATAAAGATCGAACATAGAAACGTTTTTTTATCTCCGTTCCAATACTCTGTCTTAATTTGAGTTCCATTCTTGCTTAATAAAACGCCGATACATTTTGTCTTTAAACATCATTTGCCGATGTAGCTCAATTAAGAATTCTTGAGCTTGCTCGCGAGACATACGTTGTACTAGATCAGAAAATTTTATAAGCTGCAATTCTTCTTCTAGAGATAGACTCGTTGGTAGATTCACTATTTATTCTTACGCTAATACTAAAATAAAATTTAGAGCATCGAAAGCTAAACATATTAAAACTGAAACGGAATATTTAGCTTTAGTCAATTTTAGTTGAGGTTAAATGCAGTTGCCAGTGCGATCGCTATAAATAATGTCGCTCCAATTCCAAATAATATGTAGGGCTTTTGTTGTTTAGATAAGAGATTATTTGCCAAGGACGCATCTGGTTCGGCTGCATAATTATTGACAATTCCTTCATCATTAATTGTAGAACCAGGTTCCCGTAATTTGTTCGAGTAATTAATTGTGTCTGCTTTTACTTCTGCGGGAATTAATTCACTTCGATCACTAGTACGATCCGTTGCGATTGGATCTTTCTCGATCACGATGGTATTGGAAATATTTAGTTTTTTCATGTTTAAATGATAACATTTTTGAAGAAATCTTGCCCAAAAAACGAATATTTGGTGGTGGCTCTGATTTTATCAAAACAAGATACTTTAAGTCCTTGAGGTAAAAGATTTTAAAGATTTTGAAGAATAGAAATAAAAAAGGAGATCCGTAGGCTACGGGTCGCGTAATCGCGCTTAAGTAAATAGAGTAATTTGGTTTTTGTTCCTAAAAAGGTGTTAGTATCAAGGTTGAGAATCAACAGATTAACGATTAAGTTTGTATCCAGTATCTAAAGGTCTTTTCCATAAAGTATTGAGCTATTTCTTTCCCAATAATCTTGTCTCTCTAAACACAACACTCCTAAGAGAGGACAACTAAGTATGTCAATTTATGTAGGCAATCTATCTTACGACGTTAATCAAGAAGACTTAAATGAAGTCTTTTCCGAGTATGGAACTATTAAAAGAGTTCATGTTCCGACAGATCGCGAAACAGGACGAGTCCGTGGTTTTGCATTTGTAGAACTGGAATCTGAAGCCAACGAAGATAAAGCTATTGAAGCTTTAGACGGTGCAGAGTGGATGGATCGTGAGCTGAAAGTTAATAAAGCGAAACCTCGTGAAGATAATAGAAATGGTGGTGGTCATCGGAACAACCGCTTTTAAACTTCTTTTACTAGATTGAAAAATTAATGCCTTCAGAAATCTAGTAGATACTCGTGCAACCAATTGTAGGTAAATAACAATTATCAAATAATAATTTGAAAAAGGGTGTAATATTGTTAAATATATCACCCTTTTTCGCGTATAAACAATTAAATTATTCCAGGTTATAATCGCTATTTACCCAGCATTGAGTGAGATTTTCATCGGAGGGAAAGACCAACTCTTTTTTATCAAAAGGTGGTGGATCTTGCTCTTCTTCTCCTGATTGTATCTGCCCAGTTACTTTTTGCTTGGAAGGATCGATTAACTCTATTATGTCGGAAATTTCTACTAAACTATCGTTTTGTTTGGACTTTAATAACATGGTTTTTCCCTG
>JBCCDL010000117.1:0-10889 GCA_039030815.1 Cyanobacteria bacterium P01_A01_bin.83
AAAAATGAACAACAAGTCACCGAGATAACTCAGTTAACTGCTGCACTAACAGAGGCGGAAACTAAACTTAATGACGTTGATATTTATCGAGAATCCCTAGAACAGAGAGCAGAAATCTTAAACAGCCGAGAGGAGAACCTCAAAGAGCGTCAGATAGCTATTGAGACCAGGGAACAATTACTTGAGCAACGAAATTTTGATTTCACTAGCAAACTTGAAGCAATTTCGAGAAATAGAGGCAAAGCTGAGGAAATCCTGATAAATAATGAGATACTCAAAAGTAGAGTTGATTACTTAGAACGTAAACTTGATCAAGAAAGGATATTTGCTAAAGAAGATTTAGAAAAAGAGAGAGAATTCTTTAGGAAGAATTTAGAGCAGGAGAGTAGAGCTAAGGAAAAACTTCTAGACAGAGTTAATGGAGCTAATCAGCTTCTATTAATATTAGAAACAATTACAGTAATTGTAGGGCTTTTATTTATTGGCAGCGTTGGGTTTTTGTACGTTAATTGGTTCAGCAGAAAGATGGATAGCTCACCAAGATTAACTGTTAAAGAAGTTAAGCAAGATAATGAAGCTCTTCCTCCAGTTTAATAGTATGCTGTAAGTCTGAAATCTAACCGCTGGAAATTTTTTATTCAGCAGAAAATCGAAAAGTAAAAATTAGCGATTGCGCTCTACGTACCAGCAAAGCTAATCCATATTCCTTAGCCTAGGTGTAATAAGTAACCTTCAGCTAAAAACTCCGAACAATATCATCTTCAGTTGCCAAATTTAAATCAGCAATGTTCAAATCAATCACCTTGACATCATAAAGACTCTCGATCCAAACCCTGGCACCACACATCGGACTATCGGGACGATACACAACACGACATCCTCCTGGTATTTCTACCTCATGTCCATATTGATTAGTATTTCTGGTTTTTACCGTAATCACAGGCTGCTTCTGTGCCTTTTTTTGATTCTGCCTAATTCTTTGAGTGTTTACATGAACTATAGTTTTGGCAGGCTTTCGAGGATTGCGCCAACGAGGAGCAGGACCTCTGGTTCCTGGTTTGATAATCGGCTTGCCCTTAAATAGAGGAATTAACCATGTCCTACCCGTTTTGTATGCGCCTTCTACTCTGCCTGCAATCAGAAGTATTCTCAGTCTTCCCGTAGAGATCTTGAGAATCTTGGCTGTTTCTGTAGTACCAACTATCATTTAACTCTAACTTGATCGTTATAGTTTTTAACTTACCACGATAAGACTTTTTTAAGTTACGCGATCGCTCTTGCTAACTTACAGAATTCAATAATTTGTAATATGCGATTACGCTCTGGGTACTAGCAAAGCTGATCGCAAAAATACTCAAGAATTATATTCAAAGCAAATATTCAAAAAAAATTGCCAAAAAAAATGAGTGGCAATTCAAACCACTCATCTAACCATCGGGTTCAGTTAAACTTATCTATCTATTAGTTAAAAGCTTATACTGAAACAGCTTTTTTATTACTAGTAGAAAGTTCTCCTTTAGCATACTTAGCTGCATAATCA
The DNA here is from genome assembly GCA_039030815.1 of Cyanobacteria bacterium P01_A01_bin.83. Classification (GTDB taxonomy): domain Bacteria; phylum Cyanobacteriota; class Cyanobacteriia; order Cyanobacteriales; family Xenococcaceae; genus Waterburya. Next base: position 1,541 of record JBCCDL010000117.1, read on the forward strand.
TCCAAGGAAACTTGCTTGATTTTGCTAGCATTACCAGCCGTACCAAACGCTTCATAGCGTCTGAGACATACAGTTTTCATATATGCAATGGAAGGCTTGAGGAAGTGGCGGGGGTCAAAGTTTGCAGGATCTTTCATCGCTGCTTCACGGATAGCCGCGGTGATAGCCAAGCGGTTATCAGTATCGATGTTAACTTTACGAACACCACTCTTAATGCCTTTTTGAATTTCTTCTACAGGTACACCATAAGTTTCAGGAATTTTACCACCGTTGGCATTGATGATGTCGATCCATTCTTGGGGTACGGAAGATGAACCGTGCATAACGATGTGAACGTTAGGTAAGCGACGGTGAATTTCTTCAATTCTGCTGATAGCAAGAATTTCGCCAGTAGGCTTACGAGTAAATTTGTATGCACCATGGCTAGTACCAATCGCTACAGCTAGAGCATCTACCTGAGTGCGCTCTACAAATTCTACTGCCTCATCAGGATCGGTCAATAACTGCTCTTTACTTAAAGCACCTTCAAAACCGTGACCGTCTTCTGCTTCACCTTTTCCAGTTTCTAGAGAACCTAAACAACCAAGTTCACCTTCTACTGAGGCACCTACAGAGTGAGCAACTTTAACTACTTCAGTAGTTACATTAACGTTATATTCAAAACTAGCAGGAGTTTTGGCATCTGCTTCTAAAGAACCGTCCATCATGACGCTAGTAAAACCATTGCGAATTGCCGAATAGCAAGTGGCAGGACTATTACCATGATCCTGGTGCATCGCGATGGGCAAATGAGGATAGCTCTCTGCTGCTGCCATTACTAAATGGCGGAGGAAGTTTTCCCCAGCATATTTACGTGCGCCACGGGAAGCTTGTAAGATGACAGGGCTATCAGCCTCATTTGCAGCTTCCATAATGGAGATAATTTGCTCCATATTATTAACGTTGTACGCAGGAATACCATAGTCGTTTTCAGCAGCGTGTTCTAAAAGCAAACGCATTGGGACGAGCGCCATATATAATCTCCCTGATTTATATTTTTGTCAAATAGTAAGTTTTTAAGAAATTTAAACTTCTTACTTGTCAATCTTAAGATATTTTTTACATCTCGACTAATCTAATTTTGCTAGTCAATTAAAAAATTAGAGATTTAAATTGATTTTACTTATCTATTGAATAAGTAAAGATAAGTAAAACATATGTTGCTAATATTTTTGTTTGGCTTGTTGGAGTTGGATAATATTGTTATTGAGACAAATGGAATTATCAGCCTGGATCGAAATTATTCCTTGACGACGAAGTTTACCCATCAGCCTAGTTACAGTGACCCGAGTAGAACCGATCGCGCTACCAATCTGAGCGTGGGTCAAAGTATAGGGTAAACAACAAATATCCCCGTGATGAATACCATATTCTTCTACCAATAAGGTCAGAAAACTTGTGAGGCGGTCAATAGTTTTGCGTTGTCCTAATGCGCTCAACCACAGTAGTTTTCTTTGATGTTGATAGCGAAAATCTTCATATAATTGCTGACGAAAGTTAGGCCAGTTATCTACATCTTGCCAGTATAGCCAAGCAACATGAGTCTGATCGACGTGAGCATAAGCATTAACGCTAAAAGAAGACTGGGTAACAATCTCGAAGGGTTTCTCTGCGCCCACAAAACCTAAAAAAGATTCATTCAACTCTTCTAAATCCAATTTAGCTGATTCAGCTAAAGAATCTTGTTCTGGGGAATTCTGAATCTTACTGACTAAACGTACTGCTCCTTGATTAACTAGGTAAATCAACTGGGGACGTGCAGGTATTTGTTCATCTCGACGAAAAATGCGATCGCGATAATGGATTTTTGCCCAGTCAATGATATTTTGCCAGTTCAGAGCTGGGCTCGATTCCTCAGATGGATTTTCGGAAAATTGCATAGTGGGAGGCAAAATGTAAGATATCAACGCATATTTGATTTTACATGGATAGCAATGTATCAAAAAATACTAATTCACATAAGTTTTTCAAAATACCTCTCAGTCAGGAAAAACTAGCAATTTCTCTCAAAAATTTAATCAAACAGTGGCTACTATCAACTTGGGATTTATATCAACAAAAGTTCGAGGTTACGGTAAAAGATAATTTTATTGCGGCAGCCATTGTAGGTAAAATCTCTTTAGTAAAACCCCAATTACTCAGCGTAAATTCCCTGTCAGGTATTAATCAGCTTCAGGAGCAATCACAGTTTATTCCTTTAGTGTATGGCTGTCCCTTCGGATTAATTTTAGCTTCTGAGTCCCAGTTATCTCTACAAATAGTTGTGGAAAATTTAGCCACGTTACTCCAATCGCAACAGAATATTATTACTGCTAAATCAGGGCTAAAATTATCAGTAGCATTACTAGACTCAGGTTGGGTCAATGTGTATTTAGATGCAGTAATTCTGGCTGCTTGGCTAAATAAATTATTCAATCAAGTTCAAGCCAAACAGCGATCGCCTGAGGTGATTAATGCTCATAATAATACTTCAACGGCAAAGCTACTATCCGTACAGTATATTCATGCCCGCTGCTGTAGTTTGTTACGTTTAGGAGCCAGAGAAAAATTAATTACTTTGCAAGATAACTTGGCTCAGTCAGAAGTGCCACAGCAAACATCACTCTTCATTTCCTGGCTCGATCAAGAGCAAAATTTATTGCTGAGTGAATTATCAGAATATGATTTACTGCGTCAGCTATTGCTCGTTACTGATATGTTGAAAAGCATTGAGCAGGACTGGAGGGGGATAGCCCTTTGCCTGACTCAGGCAACCGCAATTTTTTTTGCCGAATGCCGCTTCTTGGGGGAAATAAAGCAAAAGTCTCCAGCCAAAGCGATCGCACGTCTAGGTTTGATTGCCATAGTTCAATACTGGCTTGAATTGATCTTAACTGAGAAGCTAAACCTACCAGCACCTACACACTTGTGACAGTCAACAGTCAACAGTCAACAGTCAACAGTCAACAGTCAACAGTCAACAGTCAACAGTCAACAGTCAACAAAATTATAAATAGATTGTTGATCATGAAATCTATCAAATAAAATTCTTGGAGAATCAAAGTTAAGATATATCAGCAATCACCAGACAAAGAGCAAAGATTACAACCTCAAAAATGGATGCTAAAGCCGAACCGACCGTAAGCGTGATCATTCCTGCCTATAATTGCGATCGCTATATTGTTCAAGCTGTAGAAAGTGTACTAAATCAAGAACAATGTAGTTATGAAATAATTGTCATTGATGATGGTTCAACTGATGCTACAGAAGATGTATTAGAACCATATCGCGATCGACTGCACTATGTTAAACAAAAAAATCAGGGAGTAGCGGTAGCTCGTAATCATGGAATAGAGATTGCCCAAGCCAATTTTGTGGCATTTTTGGATGCTGATGACTATTTTTTGCCAAGAAAATTAACTCGTCAAGCAGAAATTCTGCTCAGATGCCCTAATTTAGGCATGATTCACAGCGGATGGCAAAGAGTAGATCATCAAGGAAATAAATTATTGGATGTTTGCCCTTGGGTACAAATTCCTGAACTCAATCTAGAAACCTGGCTGCGCTGGAAACCTGTATTACCTAGCGCCATGATGTTTCGTCGAGAATGGTTGCAATATGTCGGTGGATTTGACCCTCGTTTTCCTCCCGCAGAAGATACTAATTTGGTCTTAAAATTGGCTTTGAAAGGCTGTCAAACTGCCTGGCTCAAAGAAATTACAGTTTGTTATCGTCAACACGAATCCAGCGCCATGCACAAAGGTTTACCTCAAGCAAAATCTTTGCTAGCTGTGACTGATGATTTTTTCAATCAACCTGGTTTGCCCCCTAAAGTTCGCTTGATGGAGCAGTCTGTGCGTTATGGAACTTTAATCTGGATTGCTTGGTATCTGCAACATACAGGATATCCACAAGGGATGAAAGAATATTTGCAAATGGCTTGGAATTATCGTCCTAACTCAGGAACAGAAGCTTTAGTAACTTGGATCGAAAGTTTTGCTGAGTTTGCTCGTAACTGGGGGGTTGAGTTTAAAACCAATGAGCTAACCACCTCCTCACAATGGCAAGATCTAGTTCAGTGGATGCTAAAGACTAACAGTCCAATTGAGGAAGTCCAACGACAACCCGTGCTAAAAGCAGAGGTTACTGTTGACCAAAACACAACTAATGATCCATGATTCATTATTAATATATGAGGCATAGCGTTGTTGTGCAGGTCATTTATTATTCTGCGGCACTGTAAAGCAGACAAAGACCGCAGACCAAAGCCTTTGTATCATGACCGAGAAAGGGCTTACTCTCATTTGCGTTTACTGAAACTTTCTTCAACAACTCTATAACGATATAAGAGTAGTGAAGTTCTCTGGTTCAATGACGTAACCTAGATTTAGCTTGCTGACTCGGCAATACGGGATTGAGATAATTAGGAATCGTATAATTTGCTATGACTATTGCACGTACAATTTGTCTTGGGTTTCTCGCTCTAATTGTGATAGGGACTTTGCTACTGATGATGCCTTTCGCTACTGTTGCAGGAACCTGGAATAGTTTTATTGTCGCTCTATTTACCTCTACTTCTGCCGTCTGTGTAACAGGTTTAGCAGTGGTAGATACAGGAAGTGATTTCTCTTTTTGGGGACAATTAATTATTTTATTTTTAATTCAAGTTGGTGGCTTAGGCTATATGATGACCACCACTTTCCTAATTTTGCTTTTGGGTCGAAAATTTGATTTAAGACAAAAATTTGCCATTCAAGAATCTTTTGATCGTCCTTTTTTGCAGGGTAGTAGCAATCTAGTACGCTCAATTATTGCTACTACTTTAATTTTTGAAATCACTGGTGTATTTTTATTGTTACAAGCTTTTGTACCTGAATACGGTTGGACTCAAGGATTATGGTATGCAATTTTTCACAGTATCAGTGCTTGGAATAATGCAGGCTTTAGTCTCTTCTCAGATAGCTTAGTGGCATATCGTTCTGACTGGACAATTAATTTAGTTATTCCCGCTTTGGTTATTTTCGGCGGAATTGGTTATCAGGTAATTATCGAAATGTACCTGTGGCTAACTAACAAAATCCAAGGTAAATCAGAAAGATTTTGCTTTTCTCTCAACTTTAAGGTGGTAGTTAGTACCACTATTTTGCTACTAATTGTCGGAACCATTGCCTTTTTTCTAACGGAGTTACATAATTCAGCGACGTTAGCCAATTTGAGTTTTGAGGATAAATTTTTGGCAGCTTGGTTTCAGTCGATGAGTACCAGGACAGCGGGTTTCAACAGTATTGATTTGGGCAATATGACCACGGCAGGCTTGTTTATCACCATGGGCTTTATGTTTATTGGAGCTAGTCCTAGCGGTACAGGAGGAGGGATTAAAACTACCACCTTTAGAATCATGTACAACAGTACTAAATCAGTTTTACAAGGTAAAGACGAGGTAGTTCTATATCAAAGAGAAGTTCCTAGTACGCTAATTCTCAAGGCGGTAGCGGTGGTTTTTGGTACTGCCGCTTCAATTGTCTTGGTCACGATTTTAATTGCTTCAATTGATACTCAATTCAATTTTTTGCAAATTTTATTTGAGGTTATTTCTGCCTTTGCCACGGTTGGTTTATCTACAGGCATTACTAGTAGTTTCGCTGTCGTATCTAAATTTATCTTAGTGTTTGCGATGTATGTTGGTCGGGTAAGTATTCTGATTCTGATTGCAGCTGTAATTGGCGATCCGCGACCCAGCAATTTACAATATCCTGAGGAAAATCTGCTGGTAGGCTAAAACAGTCCCAGTAAAAATAGTTTGAATGTTCTGCTTAAACGGGCGTATTAATTAATACTCAAGAATATTCTAGATTTACTGTCGACACAACTATGATATAAATATTTAGGATTGTGAATTAAAAAGCCACATTTCATGATATTTTTTGGTCAGCTACAGGCTTACTAATTATTGCTCTTTCTACTTGACATTTATCACTCCTTACAGCATCTTGCAACGACAGTAACTTGAAACGCTGTATGCTACATCGACTACGGTACTTGTAGTGGACTATGTTTTAATGTCAACTTGGATATGTTGAGCCGCTCAACAGCGCCAGACTAAAGTATCAGACTTAGTAAAGATTTCCTGATCGTCTCCAACTAATAATAACTAGCTCGTTAGATAAATTTTATGACAGCAGTATCTCCCAAAAATTTTGAATCTTATCAATCTCCACAGTTAGCTTCAAACATTAAGCTCAGAGACATTATCAGCACTTTGCCCAAAGAAGTTTTTGTTAAAAATCCGCGTAAAGCTTGGACAAAGTTAGTTATCAACGTTGCATGTGTTGCTCTAGGTTATTGGGCTGTTGCAGTTTCTCCTTGGTATTTATTACCTATCGCTTGGGTGTTCTTAGGCACAGGGTTACAGGGTTTTTTCGTTATTGCCCACGATTGCGGACATCGCTCTTTTTCTAATCGGATCTGGGTCAACGATTTGGTAGGGCATACGATGACGTTATTAATTATTTATCCCTACCACGCTTGGCGTATTTTACATAACTACCACCATAAACACACCAATAAGCTAGGGGTAGACAATGCTTGGGACCCTTTTACGACAGAAACTTTTGACAATTCTTCTAGCACTTTGCAGTGGCTCTATCGCAGAATGCGGGGTTGGTTTTGGTGGCTAGGTTCAATTATACATTGGGCAAAATTGCACTTTAACTGGCAGAAATTTGAGGGTAAGCAAAGAGAGCAGGTGCGTTTTTCCGTGTTACTGGTTTTAATTGGTGGTGGTGCAATTTATACCAGTTTGTTCTGGTTTACTGGCTTTACAGGCTTAATTAAATTTTGGCTGATGCCCTGGCTAGTCTACCATTTTTGGATGAGTACATTCACTATGTTTCATCACACCATGCCTGAGATTCCTTTTAAGCCAGAAGCAGAATGGAATGAGGCACAGGCTCAACTATCGGGTACGGTTAACTGTAAGTATCCTTGGTGGGTAGAATTTCTTTGTCATGATATTAACGTTCATATTCCACATCACTTAAGCACGGCAATTCCTTGGTATCACCTACGCCAGGCTCACCAAAGTTTGGTAGATAATTGGGGAGATTATCTTTACGAAGATTGTACTTTCAACTGGAAGTTAATTCAGAAAGTAACTAAGACTTGCCATCTTTATCAAGAGCAGCATAACTATCAGAGTGTTGAAGATTATCGCCGCTCAAATTTAAGCTTGACCAAATCTCAAGGGTAATTAAACATTAATTACTCAACGTTGAGCGCTATTCTAGCGCTCAAGTAGTTGCCTGTAAAATAATTGAAGCTAGAAGTAGTAAATTATTTTACAGGCAATAATAGTACGCCTAATGTGGATTAGCTTCGTTCTAATTTGCTCGTTTATAGTTTATGGCTTTTAGCTTCTTGGCGCAGTCGCTCTAACAAAGGCACAGCAAGCAAAGCTTGCCAGCGTCGCTACAAAGGCGAAAGTTTGCCGCATGTCGCGACTTGGGGCGTTAGCCCCTGTGCCGCATGTAGGAAACCTTCAACAAAGGCGCTTAGTTCGCCGCATGTGCGCGCTGCGCCGCTTTTAGCTTTTAGCTTTTAGCTTCTAGAAACTACATACAAAACACGCTAGCTATGATGATTGAATAAATACAGTTATTCTCTCGTAACCTTAAAACTAGTCTTTTCCAAAGAAGAAAGTAATTTAAAAGCAAATCTTAATTCACATCAGACATATAGTTGCCGCTACTTAGTTAAACCCCGACAGAGTTTAGCTATCTACTCGCAAGGAGCAAGGATAAGAAATGAATTTACACGAAGAGGTAGAGTGTCTCAAACCAAATCCGTAACACTATGGTACTTGCCCTATTGCCGATAAGGTGAACGATAAAAAGGTTTTTTCACTACTGTAGCAGAATAGTTTTTGCCTCTAATCTCTACTTCTAAAGTCTGTCCAACTTTGCTCAGGGACTTAGGTACATAAGCCAGAGCGATCGCTTTACCTACCGTAGGGGCTAAAGTACCGCTGGTTACTTCTCCTACAATCTCTCCTTCAGAGATTACTCGATAGCCATGGCGAGCAATATAGCGTCCTGACATTTCCAGTCCTACGAGACGGTGTTTGACTCCTTCGGCTTTTTGTTGTTCTAATACCGAACGTCCGATAAAGTCCCCTTTGTCTTTAAGATGCACTATCCAACCTAAGCCAGCTTCTAAAGGGGTAGTGGTATCGTCGATTTCTTGTCCATATAAACTCATTGCTGCTTCTAACCGTAGGGTATCTCTTGCGCCCAAACCGCAGGGGGTAACTCCTGCTTCGAGTAGATTTTGCCATAGCTGCCTGGCTGCGTTTGGCTCTAACATAATTTCAAAACCATCTTCTCCCGTATAGCCAGTGCGAGCAATAAATGCCGAAGAATTATTAATCGTTACGGTTTGATGAGTAAATGCCGTCATTGATGCGAGATTTTCTTTGACCAGGCTTTGTAAAATAGCTGCCGCTTTAGGACCTTGGAGGGCGATTAAAGCTTGCTCCTGAGAAATATCCGACATATCAATTAAACTATCTTTTAGGTGGCTCAATATCCAAGCTTTATCCTTATCAGTTGTTCCTGCATTGACAATGACAATTGCCTGCTCTTTAGTACCTTGTTTATTCTGATAATAAAAGATAATGTCGTCAATAATTCCCCCCTCCCGATTAAGCAACACCGTATACATTGCCTGACCAGGTTGCAGACGGCTTAAATCTGAAGGAACCAAAGTTTGCCAAGTATCAATCAATTTCTCTCCCGAAAAAGTAAATTTGCCCATGTGGGAAATATCAAACATTCCCGCCTCATTACGTACTGCTTGATGTTCTAATTTTAATCCCGAGAACTGTACTGGCATTGACCAACCAGAAAAAGCGGTAAATCGTGCTTGTTGTTCCTTGGCAAGTGAATATAGAGGGGTTTTTAATAGATTCGATGATTGAGCCGTCATAAAATTTAAATGTTATCGAGGTTTACTTAATTAAAGTATTTGTACTTAACAACTTAGTTTAATGCTGCTTGAGACAAGAGTAGATAAGTTAATTCCGTCATAGGTCGAATTATGATAGCCTAGTCAGGTATGATTTAATAATCGCGTAACATTTGTTTCAATCGAGCTTAGTTGCTTCACTTGCTAATAAGTAAAGTGAACTTCAACCGCGGAATGGGTTGGGGCATATAAAGGAGGACGCGAGTTTTGAGGTTGCCTCGCAAAGGGACGCAAAGCAAAGCTTTGCCAGCCGCCTTGGCGGCGGTCTGCGCGTATGCGCTGTCCCGCATGCACTTCTAGCCGTCCGTGT
>JBCCDL010000118.1:0-10822 GCA_039030815.1 Cyanobacteria bacterium P01_A01_bin.83
CGGAAGGATAGTTCCCACTGACGACCTAGGTATGAGAATACACCGATCAAGAAGTGGAAGATAATCAACTGGTAAGGTCCACCGTTGTATAACCACTCATCTAAGGAAGCTGCTTCCCAGATGGGGTAGAAGTGTAGACCAATTGCATTGGAGGAAGGTACTACTGCACCTGATACGATGTTGTTTCCGTAAATCAAGGAACCTGCTACAGGCTCACGGATACCGTCGATGTCTACAGGAGGTGCTGCGACAAAGGCGATGAGGAAACAAGTTGTTGCTGCTAGGAGGGTGGGGATCATCAACACACCAAACCAACCGACATAAATGCGGTTGTTAGTGCTAGTTACCCACTGACAGAAGTTCTCCCAAGCACTGCGACTTTCGCGTGTTTGTAAAGTAGTTGTCATGTGTTAGATAATTGCTTTGTTTATTTAATTGTCGAGGTTCTTATTTGAACTGACATAATCAGTATAGAACTTTTTTTAGTTTTGTGAACATTTTAAACTAAATATTATCTTATGATAAGAATAAGTATTACTTATAATTGATTTATGAAAGCTGTAATCACCTACAGTCAAGCCTTTACCATAGTTCCCACCTATGAATGTTTTAATAGGTGTAGTTACTGCAATTTTAGATTAGAGCCTAATACGAGCAGTTGGCTCAGTAAGTCAGAAGTGGATACTATGCTTCAGAAGCTAGATATTACAAAAGTTTCTGAGATTTTAGTCTTAAGTGGAGAAGTCCATTTTTCTTCCAAAGATAGAGCAAAGTGGTTTACAAAAATACAAGAAATTTGTGAATTGGCTATATCTTTTGGGTTTTTACCTCATACCAATGTTGGACCTTTGAGTCGACAAGAAATGAACCAGCTCAAACCAGTAAATGTATCTATGGGTCTGATGTTGGAGCAGCTCAATCCTAAGTTTATGGATACGGTGCATAAATATGCCCCGAGTAAAGAACCTCAACTACGACTCCAGCAGTTAAAATGGGCAGGGGAATTGAAAATACCTTTTACGACGGGGATACTGCTAGGTATCGGTGAAACTGAGTCAGATATTAAGGATTCTCTAGAGGCGATCGCTGTACTCCAAAGAAGATTAGGACATATTCAAGAGGTGATTCTACAGCCCCATAGTTTAGGGACAAATCAAGCATCAGATCTACCCAGTTTCAATCCTCATAAGTTACCAGGGATAATTGCTCAAGCGAAAAAGATTTTACCTGAAGAAGTAGCAATTCAAATTCCACCGAACTTGCTACCTGAACCCAATTTCTTATTAGAGTGTCTAAATGCTGGGGCAACGGATCTCGGAGGAATTAGCCCCGTGGATGAAGTTAATCCAGATTATCCTCATCCTACTCATGAATCTCTCGCAGCAATATTAGAGCCAGCAGGATGGAGCTTAAAGTCAAGACTTCCAGTGTATCCACAGTATTATTCTTGGTTGTCGCCCGCTCTGCAAAAAGCGATATTTGAGAAAAAAAAGATTTTGAATTGAGAAAAATAGAATTTTATAAAAAACATATGCTATGATACATATCCGTGGGAAGAAATGCTGCATACATAGCTTTTCAGGGGTCGCTAGCTCAACGGTAGAGTACTCGGCTTTTAACCGATTGGTTCTGGGTTCGAATCCCAGGCGACCCATTTTGTACAGTGACACATTATTATATTATTTGTCGTTCTTGTGACTTAACCCATAACTTTGCCATTCAGGCAGGCTTATGCTTCCAAGAAGACGTGGTAATGTTATGCTTCTAGAATATCACTTATTCATGCCAAGCTTTCTTTTACTTTTTTGATACGCAAACTTGTCTGGTGTTCGAGGTAATTTGCGGAAATTTTTTGGCAAAGTTCTGGGAAGTTATTAGTTAACGTACGTCCTTATAAAAAAAGCGACTCTCGTGCTAAAAAATCGAAATCAGAGAATGCTTTACATATAACATAATTTTGCTAACTAATTGTTTCAGACAAAAACGCGATCGCATCTAGTAAAATAGAAAATAATTAGAGTAAGCGATCGCTATTAGACAGCAGATTAATATCAAATTCAATAGCGATTTTCTAAATAGCGATCGCCAGATCACAATTATTAATACTTTTCAGACATTATATTAGTTGATAATTCAATAAATTCAAAATATTCAGATTGCAACAAATCATATTCCTTACGTAGTTTTTTGTATTCATGAACTAAAGCCAAAAAGTATTCATAGTTTTTTATTGCCAATTTACGAGAATTTTCAGGATGTTGGTCTAGATAAAGCTTGAGTTTAATTACTTCGAATTTTGATTCAAGAGTCAAGGGGTCTATATTCATAATTAAACTAAAAAAATGTATTTATATTAAGTTATATCTAAGACAATTAATTATGGTTATTTCCTCTGTACAGGACAAAAACTAGTAAGAGGGGTTGCAAAGTTTTACAGGAAAGGGGTTTCATGAAAAGTAACCACACTTCAACAATCGACCCCTATGAATCAGGTTAACTTACTGCGACAGACTTTAAAACCACTATTAGGATGGCACGGCGCACGCCTGAATTTTCTGGCTTTGTTTCTAATTGCTTTACTAAGAGTGAAAACAGTTAATTTAGTAGAACTTGCAACAGGCTTTAGAAGTAATGCAAAAACCGAGTCAAGTCACAAACGATTACAACGTTTTTTCCGCAATTTTAATTTGGATTATGCTGTGGTTGCAAAAGCAGTAATCACCTTGATGAATATTCCGCAGCCGTGGGTTTTAAGTACAGACCGAACGGAGTGGTCTTTTGGCGAAAAGCGATTCAATCTTCTGTTTCTGGGAATAGTCCATGATGGTATTGCATATCCTATTATTTGGACAGCTCTGGAGAAAAAAGGCAATTCTAATAGTAATGAGCGCATGGATTTGCTTGACCGCTTCTACGAGCTATTCCCTGATGCTGAGGTTGCTTATTTAACTGGCGATGCCTTCGGCGTACGCGGAGCGTAATCGCGAATTTATCGGAAAACAATGGCTGACTTATCTTTTGATTGAGCCTGTAATTCAATTTCGGTTGAGAATTCGAGAAAGCGATGCCTACGGCTATGCTCCGCAAATCGCATCTTTGATGGAAAGAAACAGCTTAGAGCATCCATTGTCTTTGCCCATCTCCAGCCTGGACAAACTAGAGCTTTATCGGGTAAAAGACTCATTTGGGGACGTTTAGTTTATGTTTCAGCTTTACGTCTTGATAGTGGTGAGTTGTTAATTGTGATTACACCAGAATCTTGTCCTACGGCAGTTTCCGACTATGGAAAACGCTGGGGTATTGAAACCTTATTCGGAATGTTCAAGACTAGGGGATTTTGTCTAGAATCCACTCATTTTCGCGATTCTGAACGTTTAAGTAAACTCGTCGCTTTGATGACTCTAGCTCTTTGTTGGGCTGTCAAAACAGGAGAATGGCTCCATCGAAGTAGTCCAATTAAAGTCAAAAAGCATGGAAGATTAGCCAAGAGTATTTTTCGCTATGGACTCGATCATCTGCGTTCCATTGTTACCGATTTGGATTTAAAACAAGATGAATTTCTTGTTTCTTTGCAATTTTTGTCCTGTACTTAGGGTTATTTCATGTTTATTATTTGAAGTTCTTGCTAACAATTACTGCTTGGTAAAAAAGCCTAATTAGAAAAATATTTATCTAAAAATGTGCTTAGCATCTCCTAAAATTTATGATTTCGCTCTTGCTACTTAAATAACACTTTCTCCTTGACTGAATTATTGACCAATCTTCCATCTTCCATATGAACAATGCGATCAGCAATATCAAGGATGCGATCATCATGGGTGACTAACAAGATAGTACTACCCTGTTCTCTGGCTAGCTTTTGCATGATGTTCACCACATCTCTTCCCGATTTACTATCTAAGGCTGCTGTCGGTTCATCAGCTAGAACGATCGCAGGATGAGCCACTAATGCACGAGCGATCGCTACTCGTTGTTTTTGACCTCCAGATAATTTATCGGGATAATAATTAACATGATCTGCTAAACCAACTGCCTCTAGCATGGCTACAGAGCGATGCCTACGGCTAGCTTTGCAATCGCGCATTTCCTGTTGAGAATATTTACCATGCACTTCTAAACCCATCTGCACGTTTTGGGCAGCAGTGAGGCTGTGGTGTAAATTATGTGCCTGAAAGATATAGCCATTATTACGTCTGGCTTGAATTAATTCGGCAGAACTTGCTCCACACAGTTCTTTACCTAAGATTTTGCAGCTTCCCGACTGGGGCGATCTCAAGCCACTAACTAAGGTTAATAAGGTGGTTTTCCCCGAACCAGATGGTCCTGTCATCAAGACAATTTCACCGCGATTTATTTTGAGATTAATGTCAAATAATACCTGTTTGCGGAGTTCTCCTTGACCGAAAGCATGGTCGAGATTATGAATATCTATTACTGGTTGTTTTTCTAGCTGATGATTCATTATTTTTTACTAATTAAAATTAAAATATATCTGCTGGATCGGCTGATTGAAGTTGGCGAGTTGCGATCGCAATTTACAGAATTTACTACCTCAAACAAATATTCATTTTGGAATCACTCAAATAGATTTATATAATAATGACCTATATATAAATGCTCTCTTCCTGTTGGAATTTTTTGATTATTAATTATTTTTGGATTGATAATGGCTTTTAAGATATCATCAGCAATTATTGTGGGTTGTTCGGATTGACTGAAAACAAATAAAATTTTAGTACATTGAGCATGAATATCTGAAATAAAACAAATTACAGGCATTCCAGACAATTGCGTATGGTTTGCCAGATTTAGTTTTTTTATCTACCGTATATTCCATAGTTACTAAATTAATTTTTGCCGCTTAAACTAAACCGTTTAGTTTATTAAAATTGAGTTTATACTTCAAAAAAATGATCAAATAAAATTTAAAAATTGATGCTTTGACGAATCAGAAAAAAGTAGATACTAATATTCCCAATCTGGTATTTGATTTAAAACTAAGTCTTGCTCGTTGTTTTTACAATTTTCTTCTAGTAATTCTTCTTTATTAGACAAAAGATTGCGATCTGGGGCAAACATATATCTTTCCTGCTCTTTTGATGTCCAACCGCTTAACCAAACAACACTCATAACTTTCTGCATCATTCCCATATCTAAAAATTCTGCACAGGTAAGTTGAGACATGTTTTTGATTTTGTCACTATCTGCTGCCGTCACCGTCGCAGAAAAAAAGATTGATAATGTGGCTGTTGTGGCTACTGTTGCTTTTAAAGAAAGAAATTTAAGATTCATGTTATGTAATGAAAAATTAAGTTGACATTTTAATATTACGATTTCCCTAATTTCATGGCTTCGATCTAATGTCCAATATTAAACTGTACTAAAGTACACCAAATTTAACGGCTAAGATTGTACTAAAGTACATTGTCTTTACGTAATATTTAGTATTTGATGTGAAAACGCAACTAAATTTTACTTCAGTTAATCTGTAGTGTTTTTTCCTGTTTGCTGTTTCAAAATCTAACACCACTTACTTAGATTTAATATCAAGATAAGAAAGGGATTGATCACTATAACTGGGATATCTCTTGCTTGTCTTTTTTCATAATATAATATATTTCTATAATGAGATTTTCCAATCGGCTTAAAGCCAATCCCCTACGCTTACTACTGTATTTGGAGTGGATTCTATTTGCTATTAGTATGCTGGCTGAATTTAGGATTAGTGAAAGTGCTTACCCTATATTTTTCAAGTTTTCACCAGTTTTCCCCGAACTTAATGCTAACTTTTTTCCACTGTCAATGTTTTGCGCGATCGCTTTTTTGATTATTGGCTTATGGCAGCCGAAAAGTGGTAATTGGCTTAATATTGGCTATATTGGCTTAGGATTTGCTTTGATTGGTATGACTGCGATTGCCAGCAACGCCACCGTTAGGCTTTTGCCACCATTGCTTTTGATTATGTTAATTAGAGGCTGTTTGAGTCTCAACTTAGTTGGCTCGCTGATAGTGGCTACCATGTCCCTAAGTTGGTTTTTTACTTCTCTTTTTTTTACAATTGACGAGCATTTGAACACCATAGGAGTCAAACAAATATCAACTCTAATTTCTCCAAACATTCAACCAAAAATTGTATCTCAACTCCAGTCTCAAGAGTCACAATTAAAATTTCTTATCGTACAGATGGCAATTAATATTAGTATTTTATTTTGTCTGATTTCAGTATTTATTTTTCTATTGGTTAATGCTTTAAAATCAGAATGCTTTTCTCAACTCGAACTAAGACAGGCAAATCATCAATTAAGAGAATATGCTTTGCTAATTGAAGATCGCGCTATGCTTCAAGAGCGAAATCGTATTGCTCGTGAAATCCATGATTCTTTGGGACATTCCTTAACTGCTCAAAACATTCAATTGGCTAATGCTTTGATGTATTTAAATTCTAATATTAAACGTGCGGAAAATTTTTTGCTAGAAGCGAAACAATTAACTTCAAATGCATTGCAAGAAGTTCGCCATTCTGTATCTACTCTACGTTCCGATCCCTTACAAGGTAAGCAGATAACCATCGCTATTGATGAGCTAGTTAAAGATTTTGAACATCGTACCGAAATTATTTTTAATTATCACAGTAGTATTAATCAAACTATTTCACGAGAAATTACCACGGCGATATATCGCATCGTGCAGGAGGCATTAACCAATATGCTCAAGCATTCTGAGGCGACAGAAGTTAATCTATCTCTAGAGAAAGTTGGTAAGTATCTACAAATTTTTATTCAAGATAATGGAATCGGGTTTGAGCCACAGGAAAATACTACAGGATTCGGTATTCAAGGCATGAATGAAAGAACTCTTGCTCTTAGGGGAAAATTTGAATTAAATAGTATGCCAAATAAAGGTTGTCAGATTATGGTTACTATTCCTCTATTTGGTAAGCTTTGATATTGTTTTGTATCATTAAAAAATGACGATCCGTATCTTATTAGTAGATGACCAAAGAATTATACGCCAAGGCTTAATTAGTCTATTAGAATCTCAAACAGATTTTCAGATAGTGGGAGAAGCTGAAAATGGTAAAAAAGCGATCGCATTAGTAAAAGAATTATTTAATACTACTAAACAGCCTGACTTGATTTTGATGGATGTGAGAATGCCTGTTATGGATGGTGTGGCTGCAATTAAAAAGCTATCAGAGCAATATAGTTCAATTCCCGTCTTGGTTTTAAGCACCTTTGATGATGATGAGTATATTACCAAAGCCATGCAATTTGGAGCTAAAGGCTATTTACTCAAAGATACGCCGATTGAAGAGATTGCTAATGCCATACGAGCTGCGATTAAAGGCTACACTCAGTTAGGACCTGGATTATTTCAGAAATTTCTGACTCAACCTCACCATAATGTTCCCCCAGAGCTACAAAATTCTCTAGAAAACCTTAGTCCTAGAGAAAAAGAAGTGCTAAGTTTGGTGGCAAAAGGTGCAAATAACAAAGAAATTGCTCAAGAACTATATATTTCTGAGAGAACGGTTAAGGCACATATTACTAGCATTCTAAGCCAATTGAATTTACGCGATCGTACTCAAGTGGCAATTTTGGCTACTCAGTACGGATTTACATAAGCTGGTTAATGTAATTGAAACTCTCAAAATACATCGCCATTTTCCGATCACTAATATTTTTCACAACTGGGATAGAATTGCTATATCTAGACTAAAGCTTACTATTGTGTTTTGACCAAGCTTCCATGGACACAGGTACAATTGGCTCAATTAACTCCACAATTGCCTGGGCATAAGCGCCAATTTCACTTTGGGCACCAGCACCCAAACGTAAGCCAATAAAGTTTAACAATGCCTGTAACGAGACTGTCCATACCCAAGAGGTATAGACGGAGGGAATTAAGACCCCTCTAGCTTGTTCTCGACCTACGCCTAATTCTAAAAGCTGGCTATAGGCTTGGTAACTATCGGCGCACTGCTTTTGGTAAATTGCGATCGCTTTTTGATTTAGATCGGACTCTAAACTGCCTATAGTCGCCTGTTTGTTATTTTTTGATTGCTGTCTAAAAGTTGGCGGAATATAAAATTCATTACTATCGTCGATAGCAACATAACGAAAACTTTTTTCATTCCAACCTAGTTGTTCGTCATTATGATTGCTGGCAATTACATGTTTCCACCATTGTCTACAGATATACAAAGGAGCTTTAACTTTAAATTTAAATACTACTCCTCGAAAGGGTGAAGTATGCTGATGCTTGATTAAATAATTGATTAACTTAGTATCTTTATCATTTAATTCTGCCGAACTTTTCTCAAAGGAAGCCCTAGCATCATTTACAATACTTAAATCGCTACCCATTGAATTGATTAATTCAATTCTGCTTTTGCCATCATTAAGTGGATCTTTATAGCCCATTATTACTCTTGTTCTCAAAATTAAACCTAGTTGGTGGATGAACTGATATATGTAATCAGATAATTTGGTATATTTAAACTCTAGGTAATGTTACTCTCTGAGGTTGATTTTGATATTTTCCCTGCCTGTCAGAATAAGTGGTTTCACAAAATTCTCCTTCAAGAAATAATAATTGAGCAATCCCTTCGTTGGCATAAATTCTACAATCGGCACTAGAACTATTGCTAAATTCCAAAGTTAAATGACCTTCCCAAGCTGCTTCTGCTGGTGTTGTATTTACTATTAATCCACATCTAGCATAACTGCTTTTTCCTAAACAAATTACCGTAATGTTTGGGGGAACTTTGATTTTTTCTAACGCCACTCCTAATCCATAAGAATGTGCAGGAATGATGAAAAATTCTCCATCTTCATCTTCATTTAAAGGAACAGGTTCGAGATTTTTAGGATTAAATCTTTTAGGATTTATTATAGTACCAGGAATATGCTTAAAAATGAGAAATTCAGCTTTGGATAAACGTATATCAAGACCAAAAGATGATTGACCATAACTTAAAACTTTTCTGATACTACCATCTTCAAGCTTTATTTCTCGAATTAATGATGATTCAAAAGGTTCAATCATTCCTTTTTCTGCTTGCTCTATTATCCAGCGGTCATTTTTCAGCATAAAATCACCTTTTTACTCGTTTTTCGATCATCGATTGAAGTAAAACCTTTGAAATTATACTATCTATAAGAGAGATTTTTTACTCAAACTTTTGTCTTAATATTGAATTACAAAATGTTCTCAAGTTGTTTCATTTCGTCGTGGGTTTCAATGTAGTCTTGAACAAATTAAAGCGATTAGGCTCCGCCTAGCCGACCGATCGCAGTATAACTAACCTCATAGATTAAACATGGGATTATCTATGGGTGCGCTTTGCGATCGCTGAATAAATTTTTATTGATTAGATAAATAAAAAAATACCAAGAGAAAGGATTCAACATCTCAAAAGGTTATTTCTTGCTAAGAAAATTCCTCATGATTAAGCTAAAGTAAAAATATACTTTAGGGAATTTTTATTTTAGCTGGCGCTTTTGTTCTATGGTAGAGAATGAAAGTAAGTTCCATACTGAAGTCCTGGAAAGAAGTAATTCAATTCAATGAAAATTACGGCTACTACAACTAGGGTTATGGTAGCTGCAATGGGGGCGCTAGTTAGATATTTAATCAAATATTGCATGATCGTTTTTCCCAAAAAGATTGTTTTATGAATAGTTAATTAATAGTTAATTAAACTATCGAGGGGAAACAGAAATTTCATTTTTGTTAGCAGTTAATTCACCACTTAAGGTTTCTTTTACCGCTAGTAATGGCCAAAGTAAACCTTTGCTCATAGCCTGAATTGCTATTGGTAAATTGATAAATATTTCTGACTCTTCTGGAGATTTTTGTTTACTGATTGCTCGTAAGTAAGCCCGTCCTGACCAACCAATAAAACCTGTAATATAGAAAAATAGACCAAAAGCGATCGCAATATCAACGCTATTTCTTAAACTAATTACTAAATGAGGCAAACCATCTTCTTCGCCACAGGTTAAATATTCCCCATAAGCGCGATCGGGTTCGTTAAAGAAATAGTTATTAGGATAGTTGGCAACCCTTGATTGATAAGCAGGAGAATCTTTACACTTGACAAGAATACCGTCTGCATTTGCAGTATTAGGGACAGCAAACCACAGCATTATTGCTAATATCAGAGGTAATAATTTTTTCATTATTTTATTGTTGCTAATAATGGAGGTTGAATTTTAAGCTTCTTCTTCTCTTTCAATCCAAAGAAATAGTAAAGCAAAGACAGGAAAAGGTAGGATATAGGTAATTAGAGGAATAAAAATCCAAGGCAACCAGTCAAGAGCATAAGAACCAGTCAGTTGGGTCATATCTGTCATGATATTTTTGTTGATTGTTGATTGTTGATTGTTGATTGATAATTGCTACTCAAGCAAAGTGATATTAGCCCCAAATAAAAGGAGATAAATGCTGGCTAACATTAACTGCGCCGCGTAAAATAGCATCTAAATCGTCAAAGTTTTCTAATAAAGCGTAGGCAAATACTGCCCCTCCCATAGCGCCGATAAAAATCCCCCCAGCTAGTTGATACCAGTCGTCTTTTTTTCTTAAAGGTCTGAGATCGTCTTTTGAGTTGGAATTGTATGCACCTCTAGGATCGCCTTGGAAAGTAGCGATCGCAAAAATTGAAATCCCCAAAACGGCTGAAGCGGTAATGTAAATAGCGGTAATAACTCCGCTTAAATTTGCCCCATGAGAAGTTTCTCGCAACGGACCAAAGACAATTTCTGGCCCGATAAGAAAATAACCATGAGCCATGCCAATTTCTAGACCCCGCATTAAA
>JBCCDL010000119.1:0-10769 GCA_039030815.1 Cyanobacteria bacterium P01_A01_bin.83
GAACGGAAGTTTGAGCATCAGGGGCATCAGGGACACCGTATGCACCCAAGTCGAGTTGCTGTTGCAGGTTGTGTTGTGTAGCGTCTTGGTCGATGTAGTTAGCTGTACCGACAGCCGCAGCAGAATTAGTGTTGTTTTGAACGCTAGTCGAGGAATCTTGAGCGAAAGCAGTTAGAGGAGCAAAAGCGATTATAGTGGTTAGAAGAGCTAAAGTAGATTTTTTCATGGTTTGTATCTAGTTAGAATTAAAATTAGTGTGTTTTGCTTACATTTACTAGATACGATCAGTTATTTTTTTTATGCAAATAGATCTCAAGCTTGCTCCTTCAAGATGGATAAACCTACAGCATGGCTTGGCTACGCAAATGATCTCTAAACTCGATCTTGTCAGGTCAAAAGAATCACACATGAGAAAATTAGAAGATAAATAAAGTTTAGATACTCAAATAGATTCAGATGTCTTTAGTGCCAGGAGAAATTATCCAAGGAGAAACCATAGTTGCGATCGCTACTGCCATCATGCCGCAACAGGGTAGCGTTGGTATAGTCAGGTTATCGGGAGCAAAATCTGTGGCGATCGCCAAAATTCTCTTTGATGCTCCTGGAAAACAAGAATGGTCAACTCACCGTATTCTCTATGGTTATATTCGCGATCCTCAAACTAAGCAAGTAATTGATGAGGCGTTATTGCTGCTGATGCTGCAACCCCGTTCTTTCACCCGTGAAGATGTAGTGGAATTTCACTGTCATGGGGGCATTATGGCGGTTCAATCGGTGCTACAGCTATGTGTTGCTCAAGGAGCCAGGTTAGCACAACCAGGAGAATTTAGCTTGAGGGCGTTTCTTAATGGCAGAATTGATTTGACTCAAGCTGAAAGCATTGCCGACCTGGTTTCGGCTCAATCTCAACAGGCATCACAGATGGCAGTAGCAGGTTTACAGGGTAAACTTGCCAATCCGATCCGCGATCTGAGGACAGGCTGTTTAGATATCTTAGCTGAGGTGGAAGCACGCATTGACTTTGCTGACGATCTCCCACCACTGGATGAGGCAGATGTTCAACAGCAATTACGAAATGTCCTGACTAGGGTTCAAAATATCTTAGCCACAGCAGAACAAGGAGAACTACTCAGAAGTGGTTTAAAAGTAGCGATTGTCGGCTGTCCCAACGTTGGTAAATCCAGCTTACTTAACGCCTGGAGTAAAAGCGATCGCGCTATTGTTACTGATTTACCTGGTACAACTCGTGATGTGGTTGAGTCTACTTTAGTAGTAGAGGGTATTCCAATCAAGGTCTTAGACACCGCAGGCATTAGGGAAACATCCGACACCGTAGAACAGATTGGGGTTGAGCGATCGCGAACTGCTGCCGCTGCTGCTGATTTAGTTCTCTTAACTGTTGATGCAAAATTAGGCTGGACTGATGCTGATGGGTCAATATACCATCAGGTTAAAGACCGCCCTTTAATTTTAGTAATTAACAAAGCCGATTTGGCTGCACCCGAATCAGTAAACTATCCGCCAGGAATTAAACGGGTAGTCCCTACTAGTGCTGCCCATAATCAGGGCATTACCGATTTAGAAAGGGCAATTATTGACCTGGCTCATCAAGGTGAGGTTATGGCAGCTAATTCTGAGATTGCCATTAACCAGAGACAGGCAGCGGCATTAACCAGAGCCAAAGTAGCCCTAGAACAGGTACAGTCAACAGTTGCTAATCAACTACCTCTAGATTTCTGGACGATCGATCTAAGGGGGGCAATTCAGGCTTTGGGAGAAATTACAGGGGAGGAAGTCACCGAATCTGTGTTAGAGCGAATTTTCAGCCGCTTCTGTATTGGTAAATAGCAGCTATTTACCTTATCTTCCCTTACCCAAAAAAACTACACGCAAAGTTTTAAAGGCGATCGTCAAATCCAGAAGTAGAGAGTAATTTTTAATATAATAAAGATCGTAAGCCACCTTTTGATAGGCATCTTCCACAGAAGCTCCATAAGGATAACAAACTTGCGCCCAACCAGTAATCCCTGGTTTAACCAAGTAACGGACATCATAATAGGGAATTTTCTCTCTTAACTGAAGATCAAACTCTGGGCGTTCGGGACGAGGTCCTATTAGACTCATCTCTCCCTTAAACACGTTCCACAACTGAGGCAATTCATCGATTCGTGTCAGGCGGATAAAAGAACCGACGGTAGTAATGCGGGGGTCTTTTTCTTTTGCCCACTGGATGCCCTTAGATTCAGCGTTTTGATACATTGAACGAAATTTATAAACCCGAAACTTACGACCATTCAACCCTGTTCTCACCTGAGAATAAAAAATTGGACCTTTGCTAGTGAGCTTAATTGCGATCGCTACAGGGATAGTTATGGGTAAAATAGCAATAATCAGCACTGCTGCAACCACAATATCGATTACCTGCTTGAGCTTCACCTTGATGCGATTATGCAAAATGTTAAACCCATTGGTAAAGGCAAACCAATCATCTTGAACATATGCAGGGGGAATTTTCTGCCAGAATTGTTCGCAGAAATCGGCAATACTATAAACATAAATTCCTTTGAGCCTCATATCCATCAGCTCTCGCACCATTTGCTGAGAGAGACTCCTCTCTGCGCCATCAATTAAAATACCTGACCAGTACTGTTTTTTCCAGGTGGAATTGACGTTTTCTACCCTGTCTAATAATAGAGATCCCTTTAAATCGACCGTGCGACGGTAGGAATCATTAGCCCCGTTACCTGGGAAAGAAACAAACTCAGTATGTGAATTTAACTTACGATGTTCTTTACTGAACTCAATAACTTTTTGATAATCTCCCAATACTAAAAATCGAGATGTTTCTTGATTTGCCTTTAACCATCGATCAGCAAGAGTTCTGCCAATTACCGCCCAAATAGAAAACAAAGCTACGCTAATTAACAACACCCCGCGACCCACAATCGGTTCGCTACCCCAGATTCCCGTGATGTATACTCCCGAGGTAACGGCAGATACTGTCACTAATATCCCCAAAATAGCTCTCTCCGAGAGGCGAACTCCAGAAACCTCTCGATTCAGCTTGTAAGTGTCAGTAAGGTACAAGCCCAAGAGGTACATGGCAACCAAAGCATATAAAACTGGGCTTGTAAAGCTCAATGATTGAGATAAACGCAATTTCAGGGCTAAATTAAAGCACAATATTAGACCAAGAATATCGCCAATAATTAACAGCCACACAATAATTATTCGAGAAGTACGACTGTACATTAACCAAGTCGATAGATATTTCGACTGTCTCTTGCTGTAGAACATCTGAATTATCTAAAATATGTTAAATCCATGGGATTTTATAATTAAAATTAATTCTACAGTACAAACCGTAAAAATACGGAGAAAAAGCCAGTGTTCTAGGTATTGTCAATTACTATCTCACCATTTTGATGAATTAAAGCATCAAAGCTTACTTCAAATTTAAGGATTAATAAAAAAAAGCATTGAGTTAACTGTCATTACTGATACAGCTAGCTATACGTAAAAACTGTAGGATTAAAAGTTTTAACGTGAATTATTAATCTTAGGGCAATGTTTATTGTGGATTGAGTTTTAAAGTACTTTGGAAAACCTAATTACTTAATTTGTAACATTTAATACTTTAAACTTGTTTAAGTATAGTGGCGGGTTTAAAAAATTTAGCAACTATATTTGCTATTTTTAAAGTATATTATTTAACAAAATTTTAATTTTATTGATAGTTCTCATAAAAGATCAAGTAATTAATCAGCCCATCTCAAAGTAATCGCCCTTTTCAATTGAACTTAGTCTATATCTGGTGTTGAAAAATTGGCAGAACACCAGATATAGTAGTTGATTAATTCGATTTTGTCTGAACTTGTCACCATTACCCATGGAAAAAGTAGGATAAACGTAGTTTGGTAACCCCGTCGCTTTAGATTGTGCCTCGCGCTGGTTATCGGGCTTCGCCCTTAAGGCAGATGGCGTGACGTGCAGATGGCAGACGGCGCAAAGGACATCCGTGTGTCCGCATGCAGGATTTACTTCTAACTTATCCCTTTGGTTCAAGACCTCTCCTTTTAAGGAGAAATTAGGTTCGGTGGAGGTAAAAACCTCGCGCCGTAAAGTGAACTGCATGCGGACAAGTCCTTTGCGCACGTCACGCCTCGAACTTCTGCCTTCGTTTATTTCGATGCTGTTTAGGTCACTAAAACCGAGGTAGTAAATAACAAATTAAACCAGGATAATGTCTCTTTTGAATCAATTAGAGGATGAATTTTGCCCTAAATGTGGCAACAAAGCTAATGTGTTATAAACAGTTTAACTTCGTGAGGTAGATTTCTGTGGATTATTCCGAACGGGTAGCGATCATAACAGGTGCGGCAAATGGCATTGGGCGAGCAACATCGATTCATCTGGCTAACAAAGGTCTTTCGCTAGTATTAATAGACACTGATC
Source organism: Cyanobacteria bacterium P01_A01_bin.83 (assembly GCA_039030815.1). GTDB lineage: Bacteria > Cyanobacteriota > Cyanobacteriia > Cyanobacteriales > Xenococcaceae > Waterburya. Next base: position 4,456 of record JBCCDL010000119.1, read on the forward strand.
ACGAAAATCTCTCTAGCGTCTGGGAGGAAGTTACCAACAGAGGTGCCGAATGCAAACTAATTATTGGAGATATTTCTGATAATGAAACACCTGGGTCGGCAATTGATGCTGCTTCGAGTCTCGGCGATATTTACTATTTGTTCAATAATGCAGGGATTGAGTCTGTATCTACTATCGAAGAGCTAGACTATAAAGACTTTCTGGATACTATTAGAGTTAATCTTGGGGGTTACTTTCTAATGACTAAAGCGGTTATCCCTCACATGAAGAGAAAAGCTAGTGGTGTCATCGTAAATAACTCCTCCGACGCAGGATTGCGTGGCATGCGTAAGAGTATTGGGTATGGATCATCAAAAGCTGGTGTAATTCAATTTACCAAATCTCTATGTCTAGATCTTGCGGGATATAACATAAGAGTTAATTGTATATGCCCTGGGGTAATAAAAACGGCATTATGTGATCGATTCAATCATGAAATAGGTAAAAGGTCGGGCATATCTGGAAATGAGGCGCAGGCAAAATTTATCGAAAAATATGTTCCATTGAAGCGTTATGGAACCACAGAGGATGTGGCTTATTTAGTTGATTTTCTATTTTCTGAAAATTCTTCATATATTAATGGCGCAATCATCCCAATTGATGGTGGATTGACATCTGGCATTTAAATACAAGAAGCTAACGGTGCAAATACACTCTCGCCTTTGTATAGCGATGGATAAATTTTACTCATGTCTCTGGCATCAATCTTTCAATTTAATTTCGTGTCCCTCAATAGTGTCTTGAGTTTGACTGTACTGCTGTTTAGTCTTAGCGGCTGTAGCGGTAATTTGTTAACTCAGCCCGAAATTATTCCTGGGGGTATTAACAGCAACTCCATCGAAGAGTATCCTGCATATAGTTCAGATGGAAACTATCTTGCTTGGGCATCAGACCGACGTAATCAGCGAGATATCTTTCTTTATGATTTGCAAGCAAAACGCCTAGTTTCCTTACCCAACCTTAATCGCCGTGATTCTACTCAAGATCAGCCAGCATTAAGTGCCGATGGACGCTACATCGCTTATGTTTCTGCTGAACGAGGTAAAACAGATATATTTGTGTATGATCGACAGCGACAAAAATCAGAGTTATTAACTGTAAACGTCAAAGGTTCGGTCAAAGCACCGACGATTAATGGTGATGGAAGTCAGGTGGCTTTTCAAGCCAGTCAATTAGGAAAATGGAAAATCGTGATTGTTAATCGCCAAGTTGATGGAAATTGACCAGGCTAAAAGCTAATGGCTAAAAGCTAAAAGCTAATGGCTAAAAACTAACTACGATTCCAGATCGTAATTCCTCCTGGTTTGTCAATTATAGTAACGCCTTGAGCCTGTAATTCATCTCTTAGGCGATCGCTTGTGGCATAATCTTTGTTAGTTCGTGCTTGATTACGCTGCTGCACCAAAGCCTCAATCTCCGAGTCGGTTAGACCATCTGTATCAGATGCGGCTTGGGCTTCAAAACCTAAGATAGCTGCTAACTTAGTTAAAGTATGCCATTGCCGTTCTAATTCTTGAGCATCAGTTGCGATCTTACCTTCATGTATTAGTATATGACCTGCCTTAGTTAAATTTTTGGCAATTTCAAATAGTACTGCTAAACCACCTGCAAAATTAAAGTCGTCATCTACGGCAGTTTTAAACCTGCTAACTAAAGATTCATCTATTAATTCATTTAATTCCTTGCCAGAAAAACCTAATTTTGCTCCATGCTGATGACAAAACAATAATCCCTCATTGAGAGTTGACCAGCTATTAGTGGCAGTAGCTAAAGCTTCGTCAGTAAAGTCTACAGGCTTGCGATACTGAGTTTGTAAGATAAATAATCGTACTGCCATCGGTTCATATTTATCTAGCAATTCACGGATTGTAATAAAGTTGCCTAAAGACTTAGACATCTTTTTCCCCTCCACAATAATCATGCCATTATGAAGCCAATAATTAGCTAGTGGTTGACCCGTCGCCGCCTCCGACTGAGCAATCTCATTTTCATGATGAGGAAAAGTCAAATCTCCTCCCCCCACATGAATATCAATCGTCTCTCCTAGTTTTTCTCGCACCATTGCCGAACACTCAATATGCCAGCCAGGACGACCGTTACCCCAGGGAGACTCCCAAGCAGGTTCACCTTCTTTTGCCGCTTTCCAGAGAGCAAAATCAAAGGGATATTGTTTCTTATTGGCTTCTGGATCTTCCGAGTCAACTCGACCACTAGCACCAGCCTGCATCTCTTCTAGCTTTCTACCTGATAACTTGCCATACTCAGGGAACTTCTGTACTGCATAGTAAACATCCCCTTGGGCAGGATAGGCAAAGCCTTTTTGTTCAAGTTCGTAAACTAACCGTTTGATGCCATCAAGGTTATGAGTAGCGCGGGGATAGGCATCTGCTTGACCGACTCCCAAACGTTCCATGTCTTCAAAATAAGCAGCAATATATTTTTCGGCAACCTCCTCCATTGATGTTCCTTCTTGTCTGGCGCGGTTGAGAATCTTGTCATCAATGTCGGTAAAGTTCTGAATGTAACTTACCTCATAACCACTCCACTGTAAGTAGCGACGCACCACATCCCAAACCAAGCAAGTTCTAGCGTGACCTAAATGGCAATAATCATAAACAGTAATGCCACAGCAATACATCCGCACCTTATTTTCTTCAATGGTTTGAAACGTTGATTTACCACGGGTGAGGGTATTGTAGATAGTTAAAGTCATGACTATGGTTTACTAGAGAATCCTATTGCAACCCTCCCTCATATTGAAGTCAAAAGTCAAGGGTTATCAGTCAACAGTCAACATTCAACATTCAACAGTCAACAGCAAAAGATTATTGATCGCTTTAGCTCAATTTCCACAGATCCCGTAACCAATCTTGTTTATTTTCCTATGATGTAAGTTCAGTTTTCCAGTCGTGCGCGACTCGGTTGAGATCGCCACCGCAACCGCTGTGTTCGTCCCTATGCCCCATGTCGCTTTGCCAACCTATTTGTACGGTGCTTTTGCGCTGTGCCTTTTTGATCATACTATTTTGAGTGAAAGAATTAATTTACAAAAATACTTTACCTATGTAGTTTATTTATTGTATCTTTATTTCATAAGGTGTAGAGAATGAAATAAAAATCTTAAGTTCTTAACATTCATGATTGAACAACTAGAGTCTTCTTCTTCTGCTGAAACGTCGTTTAAATCTCAGATAAAAGTTAAGGTAGATACCCTAAGTTTTTTAAGTGATCACCGTGTATGTAACCAAGCTGTATTACCAGCAACTGCCTATCTGGAAATGGTTTTGGCTAAAGGGAAAACCCTACTCAAAAAGAAAAACTTAAGTATAGAGGATATGATTGTCCATCAGGCTTTAGTTTTGCCAGAAGATAGAGAAAAAATTATTCAAATTGAGTTTCAGGGAAGGGGGGATAATTTATTTGATTGGGATATCTATAGTTTAAGAAAAGATAAAGAAAAAACGTCAACTAAAGTATTATATGCATCAGGAAAAGTTCTGATTAATCAGTCTCAGCAAAAGTTTTTTCAGGTAAATCTAGTAGCTGAGTTAACTAAATCTAAAACCAGATCAATATCAGATTTTTATCAAACTTGTCAAGAGCGAAATATACAATATGGCGATCGCTTTCAAGTATTAGAAAAATTGTATCGAAAAGAACAATCTGCCTTAGCCGAAGTTAGGTTGGATTTGAGCAAGCTGGTTGAACCAGATAAGTACTTATTACATCCAGTATTGCTAGATAGCTGTCTTCAAGTTTTGTGGGCTGCTTTACCCGAAGCTACCGAAGGGGATACTTATTTACCAGTGGGAATAGAGAAGTTGATAGTTCATCGCTATCTGGATGTCAACTCTAGTTACTGGAGTTATGCTGAAATTTTACCTGAGTCAGATTTGGCAAGTAAAATATTACTGGCTGACTTATACCTATTAGATGAGGAGGGTAATTGCTTAGTAGAATTACAAAGAGTTGCCATCGAGCGTGCTAGTCAGTCAGCGCTGCTAAACTCTCTGCAAATCAAACAAAAAATTGCGATCGCAGCATCTTTTACGGCTGAACCGATTGAGGATTCTTTAGGCTTCTGGATGAAGGAGCTAGATATTCCTAGTAACATTGAATTCGCTCCTTATAATCAAATATTTCAAGAGTTACTCAACCCTAGTAGTTCGATGTCTCAGAATCGAGATGGGGTTAATGTAATTTTACTCAGACTAGAAGATTGGTCACAGGATAAGAAAAGACTTAAACCCCTAGTTGACTCTGAGCAAAAGCAAGCAATTTTGGGCGACTTGCCTAGGCATAATTTACCTCAAGGTTTAGAGGTAGCCCACCTCAATCAATACGAAACCGAATATCTTTATCAGGAATTATTCGTTGATCGGGTTTATGCCAGACATAATATAGTCTTAAATGATGATGCTTGTGTGGTGGACATTGGGGCAAATATTGGCTTATTTACCTTATTTATTCAGCAACAATGCCCTAATGCAACTATCTACTCCTTTGAACCTGCTCCCCATGCTTTTGAGAAGTTAAAGAGCAATGCAGCTTTGTATTGTCGGAATGCTAACTTATTTAACTGCGGGCTATCAGGGTCAGATAAGTCAGAAACCTTTACTTTCTATCCTAACTCCTCAGTTTTCTCTGGGTTTCATGCCGACAAAGAAGATGACGAGCAAGCTATCCGTGCCGTTATCTTGAATATGTTGCAGCAAGTCAATGCGGGGGTCGGAGCAGAATTAGAAAGACTTGCTGATGAGTTTATGCCAGGTAGGTTAGAGGTAGAAAGCTTCCAGGCTCAATTGCGGACTCTTTCGAGCGTCATCGAAGAACACAATATTGAACGGATTGATTTACTCAAGCTAGATGCGGAAAAAAGTGAACTGCCAGTTCTACAAGGGATTAAAGACCATCATTGGTCGATAATTCAACAAATGGTGGTGGAAGTTCACGATCAAGAGGGAAGCATTATTAGACAGGTCAAGCAACTGTTAACAGACAAGGGGTTTGAACTGATTGTAGAAGAGGAAACTTTGCTTCAGGGTTCGGGTCTTTATAACATTTATGCAACCCGTCCTGGCAGTTTAACAAAAGGATTGTCATCAATCTCCACAGAAGATCAGGCTGGCATAGAAGAAAAGATTAAAGATTTCGGTAAAGCATTAATAGCCTCTGCCGAATCTACTTCCGTCCCCTATCTAGTTTGTCTTTGTCCTGCTTCCCCCCAGGTAAATGCAGATCCAGAGCGTAGCAGTTTTTATCAAGAGCTGGAAAATCTCTTAGGTTCCTATCTAGAGAGGGTCAACGGCATCCATTTACTAAAAGCTTCAGAATTAGCTGCCAAATATCCCGTTAAAGATTACTACGATCCTCGTGGAGATAAATCTGGTAGCGTTCCCTATACCCCAGAATACTATACCGCTTTAGGAACGGCGATCGCTCGTAAAATTAACGCGATTCAAACCCTGCCCTACAAAGTAATTGTCTTAGATTGCGATCGCACTTTATGGAACGGAATCTGTGGAGAGGATGGCGCTGAGGGGGTAACAATCGATCTAGCTTATCAAAAGCTACAGGAATTTATGGTGGCACAATCTGAGGCAGGAATGCTCTTGTGTTTGTGCAGTAAGAATAATGAGGCAGATGTTTGGAAAGTATTTGATTACCATCAGATGCCTCTGCAACGTCAACATCTAGTTCAGTGGCGCATAAACTGGCAAGCAAAATCAGAGAATATTAAATCTCTGGCACAAGAACTAAACTTGGGGTTGGATAGCTTCATCTTTATTGATGATAATCCCCTCGAATGTGCTGAGGTAAAAGCTAATTGTCCTCAAGTTCTGACTCTGCAACTTCCTGAACCGATAGATAAAATTCCCAACTTTCTAGACCACATCTGGGCATTCGATCATCTGCAAAATACAGCAGAGGATAAACAGAGAACCGCTCTTTATCAGGAGAATGTTAAACGAGAAAGCTTTCGCCACCAGACAATAACCTTTACCGATTTCTTGGCTGGTTTGAACCTAGAGGTTAATATTGCCCCGATGTCATTTCAGCAACTGGCTAGAGTGGCACAATTGACCCAGCGTACTAACCAGTTCAATTTTACTACCATTAGACGGAGTGAAAGTGAAGTTCAACAACTGCTTGATTCAGGGATAGAATGTCTTACTGTTGAAGTCAGCGATCGCTTTGGGGATTATGGTCTGGTAGGGGCAATATTATTCGGGGGATCAGACAAGGTACTAAAAATTGATACTTTTCTCCTTAGC
>JBCCDL010000120.1:0-10750 GCA_039030815.1 Cyanobacteria bacterium P01_A01_bin.83
GGGGGGAATGATCGGCTCATTGGTGGTGGGGGTAGAGATGTCTTTGCTCTTCAAGCTAATTCGGGGTCGGATGTGATTGTAGATTTTAATGATGGGATTGATTCGTTTAGGTTAGCTAATTCTCTGGCTTTTGCTGATTTGAGTATTAGTGATGATGCTAACTCTACTGCTGCTTTGATCCGTGATACGAGTAATGGTAATCAATTGTTGGCAACGGTTAATGGTGTCAGTGCTGTTGATCTTACTGCTGCTGATTTTGTTTAGGTTGAGTATCACTGTTTGAATACTTCAATTGACCAAAGGTGAGTCAGCCCTGTCATTCTACAGCAGGGTTGCTAACTTTTGTTTTTAGTTGCAGCAAGAAGCTCAAGCCTTTCTCTCAAAATTTTTAACTAGGCTTTGACATCTCTCCATTCAGCAATCTGTAACTAGTTACAGTTGAAAAAATGTCCATATTCGCTACAGATTGAAAAATTATTGAGTTATGATTACTGACTAAACATCATTAAACTACAAAACTAAATTTTTGCTCGGGGTCGATTTCTACTCTTTTATATTTTGATGATAGCTATGGCAAAATCAAAGCAAGTTTTTTCTAAGGCACAACAAAGCAAGTTTCAGCAGCTACAGTTAGAAGTAGCAGCACTGGAAGAACAGTTAGCAAATAGCCTTAAGGAGCAAGTAGATGTAACTTACTGTGACAATTGCCAGATGCCGATTCCTTTGATTCAAGTCAGCGACCGCACAGCTCAAACTGGAATTAGATTGGCACATGATCTTAGTAATTAGCCATCAATTCATTTAGCATTTAACATTTATCGTTAATTGTTGATTGTTGATTGTTGATTGTTCAATGACAGGTTAACTTTGATTAGGATTGATTTTGGCTGCTGTACGTAAAATTTGCCCTGCTAAGATAGCTGCCCCAAAGCCATTATCGATATTAACTACGCCTATTCCCGCTGCACAGGAATTTAACATAGTCAGCAATGGTGCTACACCGCTGAAACTGGCACCGTAGCCGATACTAGTGGGAACAGCAATTACTGGGCAATCTGCCATTCCTGCTACTACACTTGGTAATGCCCCCTCCATTCCAGCCACGACAATTAAAACATCAGCCTCATAGACAACCTGACTATTGCTCAAAAGACGATGAATTCCCGCTACTCCCACATCCCAGAGGCGAACAACCTCAAAGCCACACATTTGAGCAGTAATCGCCGCTTCTTCTGCCACAGGAATATCCGCAGTCCCCGCAGTTAAGATGGAAATTGCTCCAATTTGAGTTGGTTTTTGCGGTTTTGAGAGGGAGCAAATACGAGCAGTAGAATAATAAACTAAATCAGGAATTGCTGCTTTAAGCTGTTGATATACATCTGGCTCAATGCGAGTTGCCATAACTACTGTATCGTCTCGTTTCATGGCATTAATGATTTTAATCAGTTGTTCAAGAGTTTTATCAGCCCCCCAAATAACTTCAGGAAAACCCGTTCTTAGCTGACGATGGTGGTCAATCTTGGCGAATTGATCTAAATTCTCAAACGGCAAATATTTTAGCTTCTCTAAGGCAGTTTCAGGACTAATGTCCCCAGTTGCGATCGCCTGGAGTAATTTTTGTAATGCTTCTGACTGGGACATTTTGAAGGACGTAAGTATAAGGATTAGAAAATCTAACCTATGGGGTAATTCGATTAAGGCGTCAATTTTGGCAAAATTATTATAACAAGTCAAATAGGTTCGGGGTATTGTCAAATATTACTTTATATTAAGTATTTCTTTTCGGCTGTTTTTGCTGATTCAATTCAAGTTATATTCTTATATGTCGTAGAACCCTGACTAGTTGTCATATCTAAGGCGGGGTCATTTCATTCTAAATTTAATCAATGATTTCACTAGCTTTGGGGTAGCAGCAGTTAAATTACCTTACAGTTACGATTAACCATTAGACTTTTTGTACGAATCATAATTGATGAAGTTAACGCAGGTTGACTGACATGCGGAACCCTGCCAATGGTATAAGCACTCGACGGTCACGGGACATGTAAAGTGCGGACACAGGTTCTGCACACATACCTTTATAACGAGGACGCAATTCGGAGGTTACCTCCGACATTTAAACCGTACGTCCTGGGGTTTACCCAGGGTTACGGCTCGTCAACAACGCGAGGTTTCCTCCAGATGTTGACTGCCCCATCGCCCATGTCGTTTATGTCGGACGTGGCTGGATAGTGTTGACTACCGAGGTAAGAGGTTAAAGGTCAAAGGGAAAATTGATTTATTTTCCATTCATGCAAGAGATTTCATGAACTGCCGTTAACAACCCAAGGATGAAAATAGAACATTTAACGAATTTACATGATCACAGCTTCTATTTTCAAGACAGGTTTATTTTGGTGAGTGCATAAAATGACACGCTTGACAATAAAGTACGCCCTGTATTTAAGGAACATACCTACTAGTAATTAATTGCTCGGAAAATCTCTAAGAAGCAAAGCTGACTTAAAGTGTGCCCGAAAATACTTTCTAAGTATAAAGATGACCGACAAAGGTGTCAAGTTGAATTTTACGACTCTGATTCAACGACTTTGATTCAACAACTCGATCAATACATATAATTTGCTCATAGACTGACATGAAACAGTTGATCCTAAATGATCGTAGCCAGCTACTCTCATTTTTTCTTGCCTTTATTATAACGATTGTCGTTTTCTTCTGTATTTCAGAAGCAGCAATGGCTGATGCAGACATTGGGTGTAATGCTTTAAAGGGAGCAAAAGAAGAAATGGGTTGTTGGGAGAAACTCCCATTGCCCCGCGGTGATGACGGTAAGATATTGCCCTTAGAGTCAGTACATACCTCTTTGTTACCTGACGGAAAAGTACTGATGGTTAACGGTAGTAGTAATCGCAACACTATCGTTAGAGATGGCGAAAAGGTTGATTTCCAAGACGGCGTTAATACCGCACAATGGGATGTTATCAACAACACTGCCATACTCGATCCTAAAACAGGTGAATATGAAGTGATTGATTCGCCGCCAACAGAACAAAATGCTCTGCCCACTAACGATCTTTTCTGTAGTGGTCACGTACACTTGCTTGATGGCAACATTCTCTTTGCTGGTGGCACAAAAAGATACTATCCTAAAGAACAATTTTTTGGCTCGAAACAAACTAACTTGTACGACTGGAAAAATAAAACCTGGAGTACCCCTGGTAGCATAGGAGTAGGTCGATGGTATCCCAGTTTAATACCTCTAGCCGATGGCAAGATAGTTATTTTTTCAGGCATAGACGATCCTGGACAAATTCCTAACACAATCGACATTTACGATCCCTCGACTAACAGCCTAACCAATAGTATTAGCCTCAGAGTTGAAAATAGTCCCTTTGTTACCAAGATTGAAGAAGAAGGTAATGACAGAGATTCAATCGATCTCTATCCTCGGATCTTTCCCACTCCTGACGGCAAGCTACTGATTACGGGGGATGGTGCGGGTAAATTCCCTCTGGAACTTCACAAAAGTCACTATAGCTATTTGATGTCTATCGAAGAGCAAGACGGTGATAAGTACGGAATTAGTTTTGAAATTATTGATAAACGCAAAGATCTACCCGAAGATAAACACAAAGAAGTTGTGTCCCGAGTGTATGGAACTGCCGTAGCAGATCCTAATAATCCAGGGGATGTCTTGCTGATTGGTGGATTAGAAGGAACCAATAATATTAACTTTGGTAAGCCACAGCTTGGGGCAATGGACGATCCTAATTCCACAAATGGCAAATTAAAAGCAGCAGGAGCCAAAATTGCTCGCAGCCTAGAACGTTGGGATCACCAAACTAAATCATGGTCAGTAGAGCCAAACTTTTTGGATCATCCCCGTTCGATGAACGAAGCGGTAATTTTACCAAACAAAGAAATTTTGAACGTCAATGGTGGGGAATTTTCTGAATATAAACCAGTCAATGAACCTCTGCTGATGATTCCCGATGAGTCGGCAACCATGGGATACAGTACCAAAACCATGAACCCAGCCACTTTTCCTCGGCTGTATCATAATGGCGCAATTTTGCTACCAGATGCCCGCGTACTAAGCATCAGTGGCAATGCTAGCCGAGCCGCGAGAGAAGCTGATGGTACTGTCCATGTTGATGTTGTTCCAGGGGGGTCATACTACGAGCTAGCTAAAATAACTACCACTCCTAATAAAGCTGACAGTGTCAAAGTAATTCCTGAAGAGAAATACGCTGTAATTCCTGAAGAGGAATACAACGATTTTATAGAAGACTATTATCAACATCCAGATAAGTATCTTGTAAAAGAGGATAATATTCCTTTTGTCCCAGCAGAAATTTGGCAACCAGAAGTCTTTAGTCCTCCCTACCTATTTACGCCAGGTAGCCGTCCAGAAATTACATCGACTCCTGGAACTTATCAATACAATCAGCCCCAGACTATTGAGGTAAAAAATGCTGGTGATAATGGCACAGTAGTCTTGATTGGCTTAGGAAGTATTACCCATAGTTTGGACTACGGACAAAGACTGGCAGACTTGACCATAGATGACACTGATATCGATGGTGAGATTACCTATGTTAGATTCCAAACTCCCGACAATCCTAATCTTTATCCCCCTGGCTATTACATGATGTTCTACGTCAATCAGAATGGTAAGCCCTCGGTAGCCAAAATGGTTCTGCTAGAAGCGTAAGCAGAATTATCTGGCTGAATATTTGACTGCTGCAGTTATAGAGCAATGCAGCAGTATTATCTTGCAATCAAAATTCTCAGAGAGGAGAAATTAATGGCTTTAACTAATGACGATCTCAAAAATGTATCAGAAAAAGGGAAAGGTGTTGATCCAGCTAATCCAGGTATATATGCGGATTTATTACAAGATTTGCAGGGCAACATTCTTAAGAGTCATGGACGAGATCATAGTGTGCATCTGTTTTTAGAGTTTAAACCAGGTCAAGTTGATCAAGTCAAAAGTTGGATTCAAGATTTTAGCAACAAATATGTAACATCTGCTCACCAACAAGCCGAAGAAGCAATCAATTTTAAAAGAGACGGTACTCCAGGGGAGATATTTGCTAACTTTTTCTTATCTAGTAAAGGATATGAGTATTTAGAATTTCCTGAATGGGAAACTCCTGAAGATCAAGCTTTTATCAATGGGATGAAGGCGTATAATGGGAACTTCAATGATCCACCTGTAAATACTTGGGATCAAGGATTTCAGTCCAACGATATCCATGCTTTGGTTTTGATCGCAGATGACGATGTCGACTCCTTACTCCAAGAAGTTAACTTGATCATGCGACAGATAGCGAAGATAGCAGACATTCTGCAACGGGAGGATGGCTTTGTACTTAGGAACAGTGCAGGAACAGTCATCGAACACTTTGGCTTTGCCGATGGGGTAAGCCAGCCTCTATTTCTAAAACGAGATATTCTCAGAGCTAAAATCAATGACGGTGATTTCTCGAAGTGGGACCCCAGGGCTCCTTTAGATTTAGTCTTAGTTAAAGATCCTCTGGGCAAAACAGATGATAGCTATGGCAGTTATCTTGTCTATCGTAAACTAGAACAGGATGTGAAAGCTTTTCGTAGTGCAGAGAAATTTATGGCTAATCAGCTTGAGATAGATAAAGAGCTAGCTGGAGCCTACATGGTTGGTCGTTTTGCTGATGGTACTCCTGTCACTCTCTCTGACGAATCTGCCTATGTTACCAGTGAACCTAGCAATAACTTCAATTACGATGAAGATCCTGTCGGAGATATTAATCAACGACCTGCTGCATTGAAGTGTCCTTTCCAATCTCATATTCGTAAAACTAATCCCAGGGGAGATACAGGAAGAATAACATCTGCTCCTAATTTAGAAGATGCTTTAGCAGATGAAAAGATGCGACGTATTGCTCGACGGGCAATTAGTTATGGCGTAAATGACCTTTCACTAGAGCCAGAGAAGGACTCGGGATTATTGTTTTTATGCTTTCAAGCCGATATCCAACGACAGTTCAATTTTATGCAAATTAATTGGGCTAATCAGACTGATTTTGTCAGGGTGGGTGCGGGTACAGACCCCATTATTGGTCAAACAGCTAACGATCACAATCTTGATTCAGGGAATGATGATGAGCGCAGAAAGCGTCAATGGCCCACAAAATGGGGAGAAGCTGAGTCTAAATCTGAAGCTGAGATGTTTCCCAATGGAGGTCAATTCAATCTTTGGGTACACCTCAAAGGTGGAGAATATTTCTTTGCCCCCAGCATGAGTTTTCTAAAAACCCTAGTTCCAACCCAGCCAGTACAGCCCACAAAACAGGCAGCTCAAGGTAGTTCGGCTTATGGTAAGAACTTCGATATTCTGCCTCAAGCACCATCTAGGATTAGCCGTTTAATAATGCATTCAGGTTGGGCAGTAGATAAGCTGCAAGTGGAGTATGAAGATCTATCTAGCAAAGCCAAATCTCTGTCTCCAGCAGCAGGTGGTCCTGGCGGAGGTGAGGGGGAGTTTTCCATTTCTGAGGGAGACTATATCACTGATATCTTCGGTGCATGGGGACGACAAGCTCCCGGATATCCTAAAGAAGAGATCGTTAGCCTGAAGTTTAAAACTAAAAATGGTCAGGAAAAATCTTTTGGCGGCGAAAATTCTCAGAAAGAAGTTGAACCTTTCTTTTTTAAAGCTCCTGAAGGGCATCAAATCATCGGCTTTTTTGGTGCTTTTGGCAGTCACCAGAATAGTTTATTGCGGATTGGGATTTATACCATACCTGTAAGCTAGAGCAGCAATTCATACCAATTAGAAACAAGAAAATAACAGATATTGTAAGGGTTTGGTATTACCAAATCCTTATCTTTACCGAATAGTGCCGTAAAGCCCCCGTCTTTTAAAGCGGGGGATATAAGGCACAAAGCGTTTAGCTAAGATAGCTTTAGCTATCCCGAAATATGGTATAATTCTTTCAAGTTTTCGAGGTCGATATGTACGGTTGTCAGCAAGTTTTAGCAAATCAAGATAAAGACTTAATTAATATATTAATATTCCTGTGTGAGGAGTCTCACAAACTCACTAATATGGGGATATATTATGCCAGACAACTATACTTTAAAGCTCAAAAAGGTATTGGTAAATATGACCTAGAAAAAGAATATAAAACCAGTAATCACTTCAGGGTTTTGCATTCTCAAGCTGCTCAACAAATATTAAGAACTGTAGCGGAATCATTCAAATCTTATTATGGGTTAATCAAGGCTTATAAGACAGGAAAAATAACTGATAGACCGAGAATACCTAACTACCGAAAAAAAGGTGGAATGGCAACGGTTAGTTATCCTAAGCAAGCTTTGAAACTCAAAGATAATTTAATAAGAGTGCCACTAGGTAAGACTTGTAAACGTTGGTTTGGTTTAGATAGCTTTAACATCCCTATGCCATCCAACATTAATTTTAGGGATATTAAAGAGTTAAGAATACTACCAAGAAATAAATGTTTCTATTTTGAGTTTGTCTATACAAAATATCTAGAAAAAATAGAACTAAATTCAAATAATGTGTTAGGGATTGACCCTGGTTTAAACAATTGGTTGACTTGTGTATCGAATGTTGAAACTAGCTTTATTATTAATGGGAAACACATAAAGTCAATGAATCGCTGGTACAACAAGCAAGTATCAACAATCAAAGAAAATAAACCACAAGGGTTTTGGAATAATAAATTAGCTGCTATCACTGAAAAACGGAACAGACAAATGCGTGATGGTATTAACAAAGCAGCAAGAATTGTAATTAACCATTGTCTAGAAAATAATATAGGCACTATCATTTTTGGTTGGAATAAGCGCAACAAAGATAGTATTAATATTGGCAAGAAAAATAATTCTGAGTTCGTACCCATCCCTACAGCACGACTTAAAGATAGAATTGCTCAAATGTGTGAGCAATATGGAATTCAGTTTGTAGAAACTGAAGAGAGTTATACCAGTAAAGCTAGTTTCTTAGATGGCGACTATCTGCCAACGATAGGTGAAAAACCCCAAGATTGGAAACCATCAGGACGAAGACAAGTGCGAGGTTTGTATCGTGTTAGGTACGGACAATGGTATCTGAATGCAGATTGTAACGGAGCAGCTAACATCATCCGTAAAGTAAGCAGAACGCTGGGTTTAGACCTTAGCCGACTGTCTAGGGGCGTTTTGAGTCGTCCCCAAAGGATTAGCCTTTGGTCAGTTAACGGAAACGTCAATTGACGGTCTTTTAAGCCGTCAATTGACATCCGCTTAGAATCCCCTTGCTTCAGCTAGGGGAGTACTCAACTCAAACTATTGCTGAATCTAACTAATGCTGCTCTATGGGAGTGAAGACAAACTCGACCTTTGTTTTATGAGCCTGATGTTTAAGAGATTGGTTTATAGTTAACGTGAGTTCGGGTTAACGAGATTAGTCGCTACGGGGTAGCTATTAGCTCTTAGCCTTTGAAAGATCATTCAATCCTCTAAACTAAAAACTAGATTAGGAACAACTGTTTGAACAATTGCCTGTCTAGCAAGGATTTAGACTTATCCTGAACTCGCGTTAGTTAAATCCCAAATGGGTTTGATAGTTTATTTCTATGAAGTAACAAAATTTGGTTAAATATTCTAAGTTACTGTTTTAGCGATTCCATTTTTAAGAGGGGGTCGTTTAATGATGAATTTTATAGTTGGGAGTAAAGTATGAAGGTTATCATCTTAGGAGGAGACGGTTTTTGTGGCTGGCCTACCTCTTTGCACTTATCGAATCTCGACTTTGAAGTAATTATTGTCGATAATCTATCTAGGCGAAATATCGATAATGAATTAGAAGTTAGCTCTTTAACTCCAATCGCACCTATTGGTCAGAGGTTAGCCACTTGGAAGAATATTACTGGCAAAGAAATTGAGTTTCACAATATTGATATTGCCGAAGAATACGATCGCCTGTTAAGTTTAATCTCCACCGAACAGCCTGATGCTATTGTTCACTTTGCCGAACAACGAGCCGCTCCCTATTCGATGAAATCTTCTAAACATAAACGCTATACGGTTAACAATAACCTTAACGCTACCAATAATCTGCTTTGTGCCATTGTTGAATCAGGATTAGATATTCATCTGGTTCACTTGGGAACTATGGGTGTTTATGGTTATGGCACTGCTGGCATGAAAATTCCTGAAGGTTATCTAGATGTAGAGGTCGTAACTGATACAGGCGATCGCATTCAGCAGGAAATTCTCTATCCTGCTAATCCTGGTAGTGTCTATCACATGACCAAAACCCAAGATCAGCTATTTTTCTATTATTACAATAAAAACGACGGTATCCGCGTTACCGATCTGCACCAAGGCATTGTTTGGGGAACCAATACCCCCGAAACTTTAAAACACGAAAAACTGGTTAACCGTTTTGATTATGATGGCGATTATGGCACTGTGCTTAATCGCTTTTTAATGCAGGCGGCAATTGGTTATCCCCTCACGGTTCATGGTACTGGGGGGCAAACTAGAGCCTTTATCCATATTAAAGATACCGTCCGCTGTATTCAGTTGGCGATCGAAAATCCCCCACCTCAGGGAGAACGAGTCAGAATTCTCAATCAAATGACTGAAACCCACCGCGTCATCGATTTGGCAAAGATGATCTCTCAAATGACTGGCGGGGAAATTGCCTATCTGAAAAATCCCCGTAATGAAGCTGTAGAAAATGAGTTGTTTGTCAAAAATCAACGGTTTATTGATTTGGGCTTAGAACCAACTACTCTTAGTCAAGGATTACTCAAAGAAGTAACTGAGGTAGCAGAAAAGTATGCTCACCGCTGTGATAAGAGCAAAATTCCCTGCACTTCTTTGTGGATTCAAAAGAAAGCTGAACCAGCCTCCAATAACGGTTTGTCACCAGCAGAAACTACTAAAGTCTAGTTAATTTTAATTTTCTTTTGTAGTGCTGCCTCGTTCCAAGCCCAAAGTATGTGGGGTTTGGGATGAGTTGCTAGCTGGCGATACCTTAACCGCAGTCAAGATTAAAACTGACTGCTTGCGTAGTATCACCCCATCACCCTGTCAAAACAATTCAAAATTAACTAAGTCAATTAAAAATTACCGCAGAAGGAGGTGAACGATACACCGCCCTGGCTTCGGCGGTGCCTGCGTTCACCTCTTTTTAATTTTGAACTGGCGAATTCTGAACTGGCGAATTTTGAACTGGCGAATTTTGAATTCAAAAAATGGTCACCCCGTCATAATTTATCTGTATCATTCTTTTTTGGATTTCATTAAAGGTCTTAATTGCAACGATTTTATGGTAATGGCGATCGCTGCTATTCAAGAACAACAAAAACTTATCTATACTCTCCAAGAATACTCTCCAAGAAAAAGTTGCTCACTTCAAACAATAATTGTCAGTAGCTTTGTCGAGTTAAAAAGTTCCTCAATATCCTAGTCTGGCGATCGCTCTATGAACTTCTTAATTATGAAAAGGCGATGTTAAATTAGTACAAAAATATCATATGTTCCCGTTTGAGATTAGAGTAGACGGGATAAATCACCGAGCGATCGCTCTATGAACTTCTTAATTATGAAAAGGCGATGTTAAATTAGTACAAAAATATCATACGATTCCGTTTGAGATTAGAGTAGACGGGATAAATCGCCGAGCGATTGCTCTATAAACTTCTTGATTATGAAAAGGCGATGATATTGAAATAGTACAAAAATATCATAC
>JBCCDL010000121.1:0-10715 GCA_039030815.1 Cyanobacteria bacterium P01_A01_bin.83
AATATGAAATTTGCCATGAATGGAGCCTTGACTATTGGTACTCTTGATGGGGCAAATATTGAAATTAGAGAAGAAGCTGGGGCTGAAAATTTCTTCTTGTTTGGTCTAACTGCTGAAGAAGTATATCAGATGAAGGCAGATGGCTACGATCCCATGTCTTACTACAACGCCAATGAAGAATTAAAGGCAGTCATAGATCGTGTGGCTCATGGCGACTTTAGCCACGGTGATACCAAGCTGTTTAAACCAATTGTCGATTCTTTGCTTTATGATGATCCCTATATGCTACTAGCAGATTATCAAGCCTATATCGACTGTCAAGATCGAGTTTCCCAAACTTATAAAGATCAAGACAAATGGACAAAAATGTCGATTCTCAACTCGGCACGAATGGGTAAATTTTCTAGCGATCGCACAATCAAAGAATACTGCGAACAAATCTGGGATATTCAACCAGTAGAAATTAACTTAGAAGCCTATAATCAGTAACTTACAGTTATGAGGTTGCTGATTTAAATGACGACTTACACAGTATTACTATTTATAGCTTTTAGCTCTTATAGCAGTACGTCTTTTGCTTAGGACATTTACTACTACTACATGGGGCGATGCGAGCGGTCAACGCAGCCCGCGTAGCGGGCAAGCGTCGCTACATGCGGACAAGTCCTTTGTTTGTGCGGCGCGACTTGTGCCCATACGCCCTGCTGAGGGAAACATGCGGCGAAGCTTTGCGCCTTTTATCTTGTATGTCAAATATCCAACTTTGTACGACTATAGCTGTCAGCTTCTAGCTTTCAAATAGATTTTATTTGCAGTTAGCATTACACATTCAGCAACGCCACAATTATTAATATGGAAAACTTGAAGGATGTCCTTGATTAGGCATCTTTTTTTATTAATTGCTATAAATAGCAAGACAAGTCTATTTTTACTGACAACAGAAAACTCATAATTTATAAAGTTTAAAGTGTTTTACGTTCCAATTAAGCAGTTGATCATATAAACAATTGCTCGTAGCTCGTGACGATTTGACAGTAAATCGAAAGGTTTCAATTAGATCAAAAGAACAAACTCCACTTTTAAGATAAATAGCTTAACAGCAAAAATATTTCATTTACATTGACTTTGAGGCTAATCTTGAGAAAATTAGAATTAAACCTCGAATAGCATAAGCTTTTTTAGACTAAGGTTAGAATCATCTTATTCTTGGTAATTTGACAGCATAAGCACCCAGTTGATTAACCATCAATTTAAATAATGATGAAAACCATCAAAAATATAATCGGTGGATTTGGTACCTTTGATGGTGCCACTTATCCTCTCAAAGCCTTGTTTGTCTTCATCAAAAAACCCAAATTACTTAAATATATTGTCATCCCAATTACAGTCAATATTGTGGTAGCGATCGCTCTTTACAGTGGTCTACTTTACTTTGGCTGGCAAATTGTTGATGGAGTACAGGGTGAGGTGACTACCTGGTTAAATCAATTGATCGCTAACTTACCTCAATGGTTGGGATTTATAACCTATCTTGCTACTGGCTTAATTGCAGTTGTACGTTTAGGGCTAATCATAGTTCTTTTGATCGCTACGGGATTTGTCTTGACTCAGTTTGGCGTTTTACTGGGCGCACCTTGGTATGGTCAACTATCCGAACAATTAGAAAAATATCGTACTGGAAAAGTAGAGTTAATTGAATTAAACATCTTCAGCGATTTGGGCAGAGCAATTTTATATGAGCTAAAAAAGTTAGTTTTAATAGCTTTAGTAGGAGTGCCATTACTTTTGATTAACTTTTTTCCTGGGATTGGGACACTGATATCTAGCATCGGCTCATTTATCTTAACTGCTACCATCGTCTGCTTAGATTTTCTCGATTCTTATTTGGAAAGAAGACGTTTAAAATTTCGTCAAAAGCTCAAAATCGTTTTCAAAAACCTTCCCGCTAGCGGTAGTTTTGCCTTAGTTTGCCTGGGATTAATCAGTATTCCTCTAATAAATTTAATAACTATTCCCCTCTGCGTTGCTTCTGGTACCCTATTTATTTGCGACCGCAAAGTGTACTCTGCTGGTAATCACCAGCAGAAAATATCAAAATAGTTGCTGTTGAAGCTTAATAAACCACCGTTACAGGCAGAGTATTAAGCTTCAATAAGTAAAATCAAGTTACTTAAAATCAATTAAGCTCCAAAATCACCTAAGCTCTTTCACCTTCAATATAAATAAATAGAAGAGCCATTGAAATTCCTGCACCAACAATACCGACAAGAGGTACCATCGCTACAGGTAGCCAGGATGCTGCATAATCGCCAATCATATGAATTTTCCCAATAATTGTTATCACCATGGATATTACTGTGAACACCAGTCCGATTAGGTTTAGTTATAAAGATTCTTAACAAAAAGCGAACTTAAACCAAGTTAGAGTGATGCTATTTAAAGGGTTCATCGAATCCGATAAATTTAAGGAGAAATCAAATTTTATGAACGAATACAATGCGATTCAGCCCCCAGGAGATCCTCAAATCGGTAATTTGGCAACACCGCTAAATTCTTCTGATATCAGCTTGGCTTTAATCCGCAATCTTCCTGCATACCGTGATGGTTTAGCACCCCTACGTCGAGGACTAGAAGTAGGTATGGCACATGGATACCTGCTGTATGGCCCTTTTTTAGTTTTAGGTCCCTTAAGAAATACTGAAAACGCTGATATTGCAGCTTTGCTATCATCTTTTGGGCTAATAGTCATTTTGACTTTATGTCTATCGTTATATGCTAGCTCCATGGGCGGTAAACCAACTGAAACAGTAACTACTGGAGAAGTGTCTTCTGCTTTTGCTACCAAAGAAGGCTGGAGTGAATTTGCCACAGGTTTCTTTATTGGAGGAGGCGGTGGAGCATTCTTCGCCTACTTCTTGCTCTCCTCGGTCTATTTGGGCGGGATCAAAGAGTTAATTGGTCTTTAACCTGTTGAGGTGAACAAGATTTCCTAATTAGAGGCAATAGAGTGATTAATGAAATCATCGAGCGGTCAGCGTTTGAAGGTTTCCTCAACAGCGTGGGGGACGCTCAAAACTACGCTCGTTAAATGTTGCTCTGAGTAACCTCAGATATTGCAGCCTAGAGGTAACTCTGGGCTTTATTATTTATATATGCTGGCAACAAGCATTTTGTTGATGGCTAAATATATTCTTTAAAATAAGTAGTTATTTGAGAACAACAATGACCATAAATCTTTTGCCTATACAAATAGGTTCGCAATTACGAAATAGGATCAAATCTGCTTTATCAACCTTATTACTGACAGTTACTATTTTGGCGATCGCTACTCCAGCGATCGCTACAGGACTGTATGATTTACCTAATTTTGATTCAGACAAGGTTTGGGTAGTCGATACAGCCGATGCTATTAGTAACGCCAATGAAAGCAAGCTGACCAAGACGTTCAAGGAATTAGCTACTAACACAGGACAAGAGGTGAGAATGGTGGCAATTCGCCGCCTCGATTATGGCGAAACCGTAGAATCTTTAGCTGAAGAAGTTTTCCAAGATTGGTATCCCGATGCCGCAGCCCAAGCAAATCAAACCCTGGTCGTACTTGATACTTTGACCAATAATGTAGCAATTCGCTCTGGAGACTCTGCACAGGATTTAATTGGTACCGAGGTTGCCAGCAGCATTCTTGATGACACCCTGGGCTATAATATTCGCAACGGCAATAAATATAATCAGGCTTTTATTGATGCTGGCGATCGTTTAGTTGCTTTACTTTCAGGACAAGAAGATCCAGGCCCGCCGATTATGGAAGATGAAATCCAAATTGAAGGTACGTTTACCAAAGCAGAAGATACGGATCAGGGTAGTGCCACTATTTGGGTAATTGGCTTTTTGATCGTCGCAACAATTATTCCCATGGCAACCTACTACTGGTACGTTGGTTTTGGCAATTAGTCTTGAATATACTCTGTGCCATTAATTAAGGCATACTCAGCCCTGGTAAATTCTCGCCCTAGATAAGCAGCGTGATCCAACATAGTAATGGGACAGGGTTGAGGTTCTTCAATTACTTTGACACATAGTTCTTTGGCGGTTCTAGCCCTATATAGCTTTTCTACTCTGCGCTCGACTTTCTTGCCGCCACAGGCAATTACCTCTCCTGTTTCTGGGTCTACCGCCAAACCTCGCTCATCAATCACATTAGCATAGTGCTTGGCGCAGATCAGCTCGGCATCTCTATCTAAATAAATGATGTAATACCCACCAGGATCGAGAGCAATCGGACGTTTTGAAAGCTGATCGTCGATTGCTTGAAGATGTTCGGTGTTAATAGTTGTTGGCATCAAAAAAAGAACGTTTTAGTTTAGTTGGTAACAACATATGATAAAACGTTCTGGAACTTTAATTCTATATTTTCAATCTATTTTCAACAGGATTTGAGAAATTTAGATAAAATCCAAATCGGGATGCTGCGCCATAATCTCATTAATTTCCTCAGTTTCAGAAGTTTGATGTCCCAAAACTTCCTTGAAAAAACGAGAGTACTGAGTATAAACCTGAGTACAATCTTCTTGCTCAACGATAAAAAAAGGTGCAGCCTGAACTCCATGTCTTCTAGCCAACTCTAATCCTGGACTGGAATATTCTCGATCATCAGCAAAAATTATTGTATTAATGCGATCGTTTAACTTTAGTTGATCTAGCTTTTGAGTTACCTCTGCCGATTTACGACACAAACTGCCATCTGGTCTAATCTTTTTTACCATTGTGATGTTCATTTGAGCTTGCATTTCCTTAAATTTTGATTAAAACTGTTATTTGATTTATAGAACTAATTTGTTATTACGGTGTTATTACTGTTTCCACTAAGATTAAAGCAAAATATAATTAACATATATTAATTAGATAGAAACAGAATTTAGCAATTCTAAATAGAATTTTGATAGCTTATCCAAGCTTGATAAAAATTAAATATTGCCATTAATGCCAAAAAAGTAATAAACATTTTGCTAACTAAAGAGTTAGGAAGACTTGGTAAAACTCTAGTTCCAACCTGCGCTCCCAATATTCCTGAAATACCCAAAATCAGCCCAGGAACATAAAGTACATTGCCATTGACGGTATGAATTACACAAGAAGAAATAGTAGCGGTAACAATCACTCCCAAACTGGTACGAACTGCAACCTTGATCTCTTCTTTGAGTAATAACATCTGCAAAGGAACCATGATTGCACCACCACCAATTCCTAATAAGCCTGCACAAAAACCAGCAATGCCACCTGTAGTGATTCTAGATAAGATCAGGTTAAATCTTTTGGCTGAGTCCTGTTCTTCAATAACTATCCTTTGGCGCAATTTAACCAAACCAATATTTATTAACAGAAAACAAGCGAAGATCGTCATTAAAATATATTCTGCTATCTCTCCAGTCAAGTATGCTCCAAAAGGTGCAGCAATAACGGCTGGGACAGCAATATAAACAACCCTCTGTAAATCTAGATAGCCTTGGCGCCAGTTATAAAAACTGCCAGTGCTAGAACTTAGAATTATTACTAGACTGCTAGTAGCAACAGCCTGAGTAAAGGGATATCCTAAAGCCGACATTAAAGATACAATAACGAATCCGCCTCCAATGCCCAGCAATCCAGCCAAAATTCCTGCGCCAATCCCACCCCCAGCCAAAATTAGCCAGCTTGTCATAATATATTGATTTATTTAGATTATAAAAAAGTAATTTTTCTTACCTTACACAATCTTGATTATGAACCAAAGAGTGATTTTAGTGGAGTCTATTTCTCGATGCAGTTGACTACAAAGATGATCTTGAAATAGACTTGCTTGATTCTGAACAGGAATTACAGTGTTGAGGGAGCATAAATTTACGGTCGTAATTACTGCGCAATTCACTCCTCAAACTTCTGGCGAGGTAATGTCTTAGTCAAGCTTAACCTAGCTTTTTAAATTATCTTTGTGGAAACCACATTCTTTGTCAGCAGCATTTTCCCACCACCAGCGACCTTCTCGCTCATGTTGATTAGGCAAGATAGCTTTAGTGCAAGGTTCACATCCAATGCTGACAAACCCTTTTTCATGCAAAGGATTATACGGTACATCAAAGTGACGAATGTATTTCCATACTTGTTCTGATGTCCAGTTTGCCAGTGGATTGAACTTAACAATCGAATGGTCTTCAGTGGAAAAAGCTGTGTCTAACTGAATTACGGGGATACTAGCGCGAGTATCAGGACTTTGATCCTTACGTTGTCCAGTAATCCAAGCATCAACCGTAGCTAATTTGCGACGTAGAGGACGAACCTTACGAATTCCACAACATTCTTTATGATTATCCTCATAAAAGCTAAACAAACCTTTTTCTTTGACCAGTTGCTCAACTTGTTGTGAATCGGGAAATAATATTTCTAGCTTAATGTTATAGTGTTGCCTAACTCGCTCTAGAAATTGGTAAGTTTCTGAATGTAAACGACCAGTATCAATGGAAAATACCTGAAGCTTATTAGTAATCTTAGAAGCCATGTCAATCAAGACAACATCTTCTGCACCACTAAATGAAATGCTAATGTTATCAAATTTATTTAGAGCAAATTCAAGAATTTGTCGAGGGCTTTTGGCTTCGTACTCAGACTGAATTTGAGCAAAGTCTAATACTTTGGCAGCAGTTTTCTGGATAACAGGGGCTTGAGTCATGATCAAATTAAATTCTCTTAAGATAATGCTGGTTAATGGTCAATTTTGGCAGGCTAATAAAGCAGAATAATTCTTGGTTACGCTTTGGTTGAGATCATCAATGTACCTATGCTTGAATCAAATCATTGCTCGATCTTTAGCTGCCGATACTAGCGTAAACAATCAAATTAATACAGAAAAAAGTAGGGGAAAGATATTTTTGTGTCTGCCACTTTTGAAATTAGGTCTTTATGCAACACTTGATGCAGGAGTATTTTCGAATCGATTTAATACTTTAATTTGCTGCTCTAGAAGTCTCTTCTTAACCATCTCCAAATAGTCGGAACGGAATTTTCTCAACTGATAGTCGCGAGGGTCATTTTCTTTCAATTTAGACCAAGCCTTTTGCTTTTGTGGCTCACTCTGACTTTTAGCTTCAGCGATGGCTTCAGGGGTAATTTGTGCTGCTGCGGTCGTCATTTTTTCATAGCCGTAAAAGTCCATATATTTTCCAGCGATAGTTTCAATGATTTCAATCTCTTCTGAACTCATTGTCTTCTTAAACTTGTCGATATATGCAGGAATAGGTGCAGAACTATTTGTTTCCCACAAAGCAGAAAGAACTGAAATATCTTTTGCTTCTTTGGAACTACCTACATCCATCATTGAATCTAAAAATTCAATGCCAAAGAACTGACAGACTTTGTATAACACTGCTTCAGTATTAGTTAAAAAGTCTTCGTATCTAATAGTCAGAACTTTCTCTGGATGCTTTTTAATAACTTCTTGTATTTGATCGTGAGCCTTGACCCAAGACATTGTATTGAGAATAGGATCGTAGTCGTGGATGATGGCGCGATTGATACTGTTTACCTGAGCCCGAGGATCACGAACTACATTTAAGAACAACATATCATCGAATAAATCAATCAGCTCAGATGCATAATAGACATTATCTAAGGACTTATCCATTACTACCTTTGCCTGGTGCTGTTGTCCAGCTTGAAACAGCATTTCCCACGCTACACGATGAACACTGCGGGACTGATTTTTGATCGCTTCAAAGATCTTAACTGGATCTAATGCAACATTGTCCCACTTAACCATAGTTGCATTTTGTAGACCTACCAAATCAACCACTAACTGAAAATAAGACCAATCATTATTTAAATCTCCGTACAACTTAACCAATGGCATAAAGTCAACAATATGCATTGGATAGGGAGAATAGAAATCAGGAGACAAATTAAGTCTTAGACGTAAAGCGTGACTACCGCAACGTCTGATAGGAGTCATTAGTACTGGCTTTGGTCTAGACAACCTTGATTCTGTTTGCTTAATGTTCATGATAATAATCCTTGGAAAACTGCTATGTTGGCAAAGTTTAGAGAATTCTTACCTCATTGAGGCGAGTATCTCCTATGTACAGATGCTTTTGAAAAAGACCATCAGGATTTTCGATATGCTCAACCCTAAATAGCCATTTAGCTTAATCTGATTTTTATCTGATTTTTTTTTAGCTTGCGCTGCATCGCCTTTCTAATTATTTATCGATCGCATTGAGTAATTTTACTTAGCTCAAAATGCTGATCCATAAATTCTAAAATCAACGATGAAGCTTTAAAGCTTTTGTTAAATGCATCATTTGTCTTATATTCATCAGTTTGCCAGCTACGTAAAGTTTTCACAAGTGTTTTTAAAAGAAGTTAAGTCCGAGATAAAAAAACTTAAGGAAAAAACTCTAAAAAAATGTTGTCAGTTTTATTTTTTACCGTTGTAAATACGCAAGGCTGTAGGCACAATGGCTCAGTGGATATACTGAAATAATCAAAC
Organism: Cyanobacteria bacterium P01_A01_bin.83; assembly: GCA_039030815.1. Taxonomy (GTDB): domain Bacteria; phylum Cyanobacteriota; class Cyanobacteriia; order Cyanobacteriales; family Xenococcaceae; genus Waterburya. Next base: position 8,516 of record JBCCDL010000121.1, read on the forward strand.
TTATGGCACTTGCACAATTGTCAACTTTTTGCTCTACTAAATTCGCCATTTTTGAGACGGACTTAATTTTGCTAATTTCATTGAGGGGAGTTAGTGGAAGTTAATAACTTCTTAAGAAATTCCAGATTAAGCAAATTACTTATCTGAGGAGATAAAGAGTAACAGTATTTACCTGTGAGAAAAAGTAGAGACGAAATTGAGACGTAATTTTAGCGCCAGGTGGCTCACAAAAGCTTTAATACGTGGGTCAGCAGCATAATTAAACATGTTTTGTGACAAACCACCTACTAAGACCAAATAGAAATAAAGAATGTGACAAATTTCTCGTAATAGTGCGACTCTCTTAAAAATGTGGATAAAGCTAATCTATCTCAGCCCCCTAACCCCGAAGTATGGGGGAACAAGAAAAACACTAGCCCACTATTTTAGCTGTGTCGCACTACTACTACCCCAAATTCATTTATATGTGTCGCAAACATTAATTGATTTGGTATAACAAATAAGCGAGCTGACAAGTTTAGACATCAGCATGATTAAGAAGATTCCAAAAAATGCTAAACATTTGACATGAAGTTAAGGGAGGAATGCTTTACCAAACCAAACTCTCAGCAGCGTCGATATTGGGAAGAAGCACTTACCTTGGAGAATTTTGTAAGGTGTGATAGTGAACTGAAGAATCTATCTAACTGTTTAATTAAAGAGCGATGCTGTTTGGTTACTATATAAGAAATAGAACGATTATTAAAATTAACTTTGAAACTATGTAAGGTAGTAATTAGAGATAGAGAGTTTAATAATATTAATTTAGCAGACTGGTCATAAAAGCAAGGTTTTAGTACGTTTTAGGAACCAAAGGCAATAAGTATGTTCGGCTATAAGAAAAAAACTATCAGCAATTAATTAGCAATACTAAGCCGATCTTTTAACTCTATTTATCTGGCTGGCGAGAAATGATATCATCCTTCTTGGTCACAGGAGTTATAGCAATCGAATTATAAATTAGGACAGCTCTAAATCTCTCTGTGCCTCTGCGCCTCTGCGCGAGATATCTATTTAACGTCTTAAGCTTTACTTCGACTGCTATAAAGCTCAAAATATTAAGTATAACTTTAAGAATAAATAGGATAAGAATACAATAGACAACAACCAAGGAATTAGAAGAAAGCAATCAATATTAGGAATAAAATATTTTTAACTACTAACAAGTTGCTTGGCTGCTTGTTCTATTTGCTCAAACTGACTTGTCAAAGGTAAAATCTTTCTTTCTTCAGCCTCTACGTAATTATAAATATTAATAAAATTGCGTTCAATTTCTTCATAGATAATATCCAACTTAGAATTTAATTTAGTCGATAATTCTCCTTCAAAACGTGCCTTTTCTTGATCTAACTTTTCCTCAAATTGTTTAATAATCTTACGTTTTTTTAAGACTAAAGTTCCTCCTGCAAACAATAAACCGACTCCTGCAAATGCCGTGCCAATAATATCTAATAATACAATTTCCGTCAGGGCGGCGATCGCTGTTCCCGCAACGGTAGCGGCGCCACCACTAAGAAATCTAGGGGCAACGCTGGCATTAACTGATTCTATGGACTGAAGAAAAGTTTTATCGTCGAGTAACGTGGCAACTTTCTGCTGTACATCCTCGACTATTTCTTGTCGGCTTTCAATAGCGTTAACGTTGATGGCGTTAGTAGTAACTTGGTTGACTTTGATTTCCTGTAAATCATTAACCAGACTTTGTAATAACTCTTTGATGCCGCCGACAAAGTGTTTGATGCCGTCTTGAGATATTTCTCCTAAAGAGGCTTTTAACTCTTGCTCACAACTTTGCTTTAATTCATCCATCCAGGTAGGGGCAGATTTTTTGCTGCGAAACAATACTGCAAATGAACCTTTAACTAAGGTAAATAAAGATAATTGTTCTCGGAAATCCGATTTTACTCTGGCGGTGATTGTATCGTATTTATTCAATAAGCGACTAATTAACGATTCTAGTTCAAAACCTGACTGTCTTTTATTTTGCTGTAACTTAGCCTTAATCTTACTGACAATCGCCTGATCTTTAGTTAGCTGCTGCTGCACAGAAAGTAAATCTTTTCTCAAAAGAGCAATAATCTGTTCGCTAGTTTGCTGTACTCCCTCCAGTTTGAGCTGTTTAGTGCTTCCGTCCTGTAGTGTTCGCTGAATATAATTTCTC
>JBCCDL010000122.1:0-10689 GCA_039030815.1 Cyanobacteria bacterium P01_A01_bin.83
AGGCTATTTTCCTTAGCTTTTCCTTCATTGACTGACGAAACTTGACAAATTGAGCGGTTTAGTATCCACTTTTGCTCTTTGATTCTTCCTTAAAAGATAATACATTTGAACTAAGCTTAATTTGACTGCTATGTCAGCAGGGAGGGGTAATTTCAGTTTATCTGGTCAAAGCTCATTTTCGGAGTATTTATTAATGGTCTAATTTCTTTACCTTCAGCCTAATTTGACCGCACTTGGTTAACAGAACTCCTTTGAGATGTGAGTATTTGAAAAGTGTTATATGTTTTGTTATATGTTTTTAGCAAGCGTAGATATAGCTTGAAAGTAGAAAATAAAAACTCTTTGAGTAAGATTACTAAGAGTTCCAAGTGTATTTATAAATTCTCTCAATTATGAGTATCTAGACTAAGCAAACTGGCAGAGCTAATGAGCATATTTGAAAAACATATAACAAAACATATAACACTTTCTAAAAATGCCCTTAATCAAAAGCATTCTGATTAATCTAGGTTTAGGTAATCTACATTATTTCGTAGATATTCAATCTGCTTTTTATCTCGTAGAGTTAACTAGCTCTGAGTGAATCATATTTAGATATTTTGGCAGTGAAGAGATTAATAACTAATTAATCTTCAAGTGAAGATAATTAAGACCCTAAATAAGGCTTCTGTTCGCAGCTATTTTTATTAATTGGCTTCAATGATTTGTTGCTAAATGACATTAGCTTAATTCTCGATTATTGAATATAAATTATCAAGTAATATTTGCCAAAAAGGTAGTCTATTAGTTCTAGTTTTAGTAGCATTTTTAAGTGACACACCTATACTTTTATCTCGAAAATCTATTTTACATAAAGCAGCATCAAGTAAAGACTTAAGGATATCCAATACTGGTAGGCTACCTTCGGATTTATCCACATTTAATTCAATTAATTTATCAAAAAGTTTTTGCGCTTTGTTCTGCTTTAATTCAGTCTCCCACCTCACAAATTCTTGATGTTTTGTGTAGATTCTGACGAAGAAACTAGAGCGTCTAGAACCTAAACCTAATGTGCCTACAAGCTTATTGTTGATAATGTCTAAGTAACTATCGTCTATGACCTTAAAACCGTATTGATTACCTTCTAGGAAAGCAGATATTATTTGACCCACTGGGAAGAGCTGGCGTGAATAGTCATCAATAGCTACGTCTATACGGTGGCATTTGAGCTTCCAATTACTGTTTAGATAGTAAATTAACTCTTGTTGCTCTAGTAGGGTTAAATCGGCAAAATAAGCCCCTGTAAAGTCAATCATGACGTCATAGACGTATCTGGTATTTCTACCTCTGTATTTAGCTCTTTTAGTCCATCCTATGACTATTCCAGTTTTCGATACTCTTCTGTTTTTGTACTTTTTTCTTTTAGGCATACTAGGGTCAGGATGCCAAGGCTTATTGATAATCTTAGAATCTACTTTGGAAAAGAGAATAGTTGTAAGTAATATAAAAGACTTCTCTGTTAAATCAGTAGTACTAACTCTTAAATAATCAAGATGAAAATAAAAATATTTATTAAATAATTGGAAGTCGTAGTTGTAAGTATTACTTGATGTAAAGTCATTACTAGTAAGGGTTAGAGTTGAATGAAGGAATAGCGGGGTATTACTAGGGGATTTTTGAGTAGCTGAAAATTGACTATTGCTATTTGAATTATTTTGATTTATCATCACGCTTAGGAAGAAAAGTTAGTTCTGCTTGGCAGGGCTTCTTTTTTTTTGCCTGTTTCTGCTCAATCAGTAACCATGTACTGTTGTATTTGAAACTTCAGCAATAGTGCAAAGAGAATTTATGCTGTTACAAAAAGGTTGCTTTAACTCTCATGGTTTTTGGTTAGTGAGAGTATCCCAAAAGTGCTAAAGAAAGTAGTGAACACTTTCTAAAGACTGACTTACAGGCTTTCTTTTGAGCGCTAATAATGACATAGAAACTTTAAGGTCTAGCCGTAGTCCGATGGTAATTGGTTTAGCTAATATGCATATTCTGAAAACGTATAACTCGACGTTTAACGCTCTTGGAAAATTAACCAAGAAAGTAGCTTGTAGTGTTGAGAAGCTACTGAAGTATTAGTTAAATGGAAGTAACTATTATCATTGAAGCCTTATCAGCAGCTTTGAGATTATACGTCTTCGCCTCCGACAGTAAAGGGTTTTACTGCGTAAAAAATCTGCGATTCAAGCCCTTGACAGTCTTCAGCTTCGACTCGGAGGTTAGCCAACGCTGATAAGGCAGGGGATATCTTCACGGAGTTGGTACTCGGGTTATAGGGCGCACACTGAGTTGAGGGGTGAATATTAGTCCTTGTTCTTGGGTGCAAATAGCGACAGCTAGAAGCTGATTTTAGATGGGTGTTTCTATGAGTTGGGAGTTATTATCACTATCTGCCTTTGATTAGCTAATATTAGAAATACGAGATAGTTGTTAGTTGGGACAATAAAAAACGCCTCACGGAGCATGAAGCGTTATGAATTTATGACAGTAAAATATCAATCTAAAGATAGCTTGAAGATTGAGTGTTGATTAGCTATTTTTAATTCTTACTTTCTCTAATAACTTTGTACATTTCTAGCTCAATTTTTAACCTTTCGTTTTCTTTGTTTACAGCTTCTAATTGAGCTTTTAAAGCTTTATTTTCTTCTTCTAATTGTTCTACTCTAGAGCGTTTTTCATTATCTTTTTTGATAGCATTCTTGATACCTTGAAATTTCACATTATCGCTCATATGATGCAAATAGCCAGTAGTATTCATTGTTATTGAATGTCCTAAGCTATCGGCTAAAGCTTTATGGTTATAACCCAATTGGTGTCCCCTATGATTCCAAGCGTGACGTAAATCATGAGGTGTAAAACCGTATTTGCGTCTATTAAACCATTTGCAAGTAGCGTGCGAACATTTATAAGCAGTTTCGTCTTTTCCTACCTTCCCTAATGGGTCGGTAATATCAGGTAGGTTAAGCTCTTTCAATAAATTAAATTCTTTTATCCAGTTGTGACCTTCGGGATATAAAGTAAAAGCCACTCTATGCCCTGTCTTAGTATCATCTTTAATACATAAGATATAGCCTTTATTATTGGGGTCAAGAATGGCAGGAACAATCAAATCATTGCCATTTCTTTGTACTTCAATACTGCTATCATCATCAATATCTATTGTTACCCAATCCTCATTTTTTAATGTTACTGGTTTATCCCAATTGGCTATGTTCCAAGCTTCATGAATACGTAAGCCGTAAGTAGCTAATAAACCATATAGAAATTGCCATTGTGGAAAATTATTATAATTCTTTTTGGGACATTTTAGATGTGGAGTAAAGCCACCAAAATACGTTTCTGCTATCTTTTTATCATTAGGAACATTGCGAGTTTTACGCTTAATTTTATTATTGGTTTTATACTCTTTGATTACTTCTTTGTAATCTGTATTATTAAAATGTTTTAATAACGTTGCAAGACCGTTGAGAGAGTTTTTTCTCGATTCTGAATTGTTATCACTAAGAGAAATAATTTGTCTTATTAAAGGTAAAGTTATAGGTTTCTCAAGCTCCCCTATGACCTTTTCAATGTTTCCATATCTATTAAGCCAAGAACACTTAGGCGTTTTACTATTTTTCTTTTCTCTAAAATGATGCTTCTTGTACTGCTCTACCATCTCTTTGCAGGTAAGCTGCTTACTTTGCTCTGAGGCATCTTTACCTATCAACTCATTAAACCAGTCCCAGTCAAATCTTCCCGCTACTAATTGGGCTGTAACTAACCGAGCAATATTTTCAGCTTCGCGTATTCCATCAGCACTTACAGGGATGCCACCCAGCCCAACATTTTTCTGCGGTCTGCCTTTGCCATCTTTGAATGTGAACTGAAGAGACAAAGATGATTTCTTGGCTACTATCGTCGCTCTTTTACCCTGTCTGCCAATTTGCTTGAGTTTCTCATTGGCTTCGTTAACTAATCGCTTGATGTGATATCCGCCGTCGTTAGTGTGCTGTTTTGATATTAGTTTGCTCATTCCTTACTTATTCCTTAAAAACAATAACGTATTATGTTTGTAAAACCCATAAAACTTGCTTGCAAAAGGATAGCATATGTAAGCCCATAAATTCTAAAATCATCACTCGACTGTGGCTAGCAGCGGTAAAGTGAAGCCGATCAATTGCTTCGGTAGCAATATTTACTGCCGTATCGAATCCAATAGAACGTTCGGTAATGCCTACATCATTATCAATGGTTTTGGGAATACCAACTAGATTAATTCCCCCTTGCTGTGCCAACTTCCGCAAAATAGCTAAACTGCCATCGCCACCAATACCAATTAGGGCATCTAGATTTAGCTGCCTATAGCCTTCGATAATCTCTTGAGATCGATCAAGTAAGTCACCATTGGACATAGGAAAGGCATAAGGGTCTCCTTTATTAGTCGTACCCAAAATTGTCCCACCCATAGTTAACAGACTGTCTACTTTAGTTACATCCAACGGTATGGCTTCAGGAGGACGTACCATCAATCCATGAGTCGCCTTGCAAATTCCTAATACTTCCCAACCATAAACATTAACTGCACAACGTGTAACTGCCCGAATTACGGCATTTAGACCAGCACAGTCACCACCGCTGGTTAAAATACCAATTCTTTTTGTGATCACGGCTTTTGATTAGACTTAAATTTATTTACCTTCTAATTTTTCTGCTAAAAGGTTACAAAAGCTACAAAATTAACAAAATTTCTATAAATTTGAGCTACGGCGATCGCTCATTATGCTAATCAACTCAAATCTCTGGGGAATGCGTCGAGCCAAATCAAAGGTCTTATCGAGATTAGCCCTTACCAGTACAACAAATTCTTCTCCACCATATCGAGCCACCAAATCATAAATAATTACCACTTAATGCTCCTATTTTGGTACAAATTTATTACTATAAATCCAGAATAATTTTCAACAAAAATATTTGTTTTAGCAAAAATGTGATGATTCCATAACTAAGATGCTTTTTAATATTCATTTTTTACATCATATCTATGCATATTAAGTAAATGATTAGATTAAGCGATATATCAAATGTTAGTTTTTAGCTTTTGGAAACTACTCTGTAAATATATGATTCATAGCAAATTAGTTCCCATAATTTTAGTGTTTTAGCTGGAGTTACCATACATTCGTCATGCTTACAAAGATGCTGTTAAAAAGAATTTGGCTAATAATCGAACAATTAGAGGAAGAGGTTTTATATTTAACTGACTTAGAATTGATTCAGACAATCGAATCTTTGATTGCAATAGAAGTTGCCTTGGATCGTACGGAAATTAAAGCTGTTTCTGAATATATTCAGCCTCGGGTACCTGTAATTCGCGATCTAGTAGAAGTCCAGTCAATTAAGCTTGAGAAAAGTATGAATTGAGGACAAATATTTCTGATTTTTAAAGATGTAGTGGCTGATCTACTAAAATCTGAAGGCGTCATTTGACCTCTCCATCCTCAACACGATTGAATTAAAACAAAAAGATGTCTGCTGCACGGTCTACTAAAATTAATCTTTGTTTTATTCGATTTTTACTCAAAAGTCTTGCGCTCAACTAGATCTCAAATGGGTTAGATAGTCATACTAATTAATTTCCTCATGGTTCATTGGTTTTAAGCCACACATAAATAAGCCATATGTAATCAAAGGAGTCCTTGACCTGATTGCCTAACCTTGACCAAAACTATTTTTTCTTTAATGAGACCTACCTCCTTAAAGGTAAAATGATACTAACTGAGAAAGCCCGCTAATTAGAATTACCAATTAATAACGAATTCAAATCATCAATCGCCTCAAGTATTCGCATTCCATTTTGCCCATAATTAAAAAACAATGACGCTACAAACCGTAAAACCAGCCAAAAACGACGAGGTTCTTCTTGGGAAGTCTCTCTCTGAATTAACTACCTGGGTACAACAGCAGGGACAACCAAGCTATCGAGGTAAACAGCTCTATCAATGGCTATATCAAAAAGGAGTGCGATCTTTGGGGGATATTTCTGTCTTTCCTAAACAGTGGCGAGAGGAGATATCGAACTATCCTTTAGGACGCTCTACAATTCATTATCGCAGTATTGCTCCCGATCAGACTCGCAAATATTTGCTCCGTCTGGCAGATGGCTTAATAATTGAAGCAGTAGGAATACCTACCGCTAAACGATTAACAGTATGTGTCTCCTCCCAAGTTGGTTGTCCGATGGACTGTGACTTCTGCGCTACAGGAAAAGGTGGCTTTATGCGTAACCTTCAGGCTCACGAAATTATCGATCAGGTACTAACAGTCCAAGCAGATTTTGAGCAGCGGGTGAGTAATGTGGTATTTATGGGTATGGGAGAGCCGATGGCAAACATCAATCAAGTGGTAGCTGCGGTTAAATCTCTTAATCAAGACGTAGGAATTGGTGCCAGATCAATCACTGTATCTACCGTAGGTATCCCAGGTAAAATCCAGCAATTAGCCCAACATAGACTTCAGATTGTTTTAGCAGTAAGTCTACATGCTTCTAATCAAGCCTTGCGACAACAGTTAATCCCCAGCGCTAAAAAATATACTTTAAATAATCTTCTAGATGAATGCCGCGACTATGTTCAAGTGACAGGAAGAAGAGTAACTTTTGAATATATTTTGTTGGCAGGAGTTAACGATTTATCCGAAAATGCACGGGAGTTAACCCAGTGCTTAAAAGGATTTCAAACCCATGTCAATCTGATTCCCTATAATCCCATTGACGAAGCAGACTATCAAAGACCAAGTAGCTATAGAATCAGAGAATTTACTAACATTTTAGAAGCAGCAAAAATTGCTGTTAGCGTGCGTTATTCTCGTGGTTTAGAGGCGGATGCAGCCTGTGGACAATTAAGAGCTTCAAAGGTTCAACTAGATGTAGAATTTAATATGCAATAGCTGTTGGTACCTGGAGCATAGGCTTCAATTACTTTTTCTGTTTTGGCACACTGTACCAGTAGGTAATCGCAGCTATGGCAAGAAGTACGCCTAATAGAATTATCAATCGTATGTCTAGTTGCGCGATCGCCACAGTTAGGGCAATGAATGATTTGAGTCTTGGTCATTTTGCTTTTTTAAATAAGGGTAAGATGTCTTGTCTCACGATTTACTCGTAAGCAAAAACTAGTAAAAAATTTTGATTAACTGTATATAATTATAATTTCTATTTAGGTAAATATTATCTTCCTTTATATATATTTCATACCATTAATGCTTGATCCCGAATAACATTAACTTAGCTTCACTAATTTTTGTTAACTTAAGAATTTATGTTAATTTTAAAACGATATTTCAGTGTAATTACTGAGATTTTATTTACTATTGAAATCATCTTTTCTCCGTAAAAGCAAGTAACAATTAGCTTTGTTTTTGACATAACATGGGCAGTTAGCAAAAGATTATTTGATGGCTTGTAATACTAAATCCTGTTTACTTACAGCATTTAAAGGCTGGGTTGAAGTAGTAGGTAGTAGGTAGTAGGTATAGCCGTACAAAATTAGATTAGGACATTATGAAAGTTATTAGTTCGTAAGTAATAAAGGGCACAGCGTCGCTTAGGCGCGACTTGAGCGCGACAAAGGGCTAGCCCGCATGTGACGCCGATGCGGGCGGTCAACATCCGCGGGGAACCCACGGATTACGCCCTTAGAACTTGGTTCGGCATGTATAATCGCGCTGTTGGAGGCAGGGCGAACGCCCAGATTGCGCTCACAGAGGCTACCGCATTACTAGTCAGCGGAGCTGACGATGGACGGACGCGGAAGCATTCGCGCATTCGTAGACTCAGCTGACCCAGTCTTCGCAACGCTTCGCGCAGTCCCTTTGTGACTTCAAGCCCGAAGGGCGTTGGTAAGTAGTAGGGTAAAAAACTGAAGCTTTAAAATTGGACATTATTGGACAAATAAAAAAGTATAATAATATCTGTTGTAGTACGACTGATGGTAAAATAAAACAAGGAAAAGCGTTTTTTTTACGAATTGAATGAGTCTGACTTACGTAAAGGGTTTACCCACACCAATTGAAGAATTAAATGCTATAGGTCAAACAAACTTTTCAATGTTTTTGTATGACTATTCCTCAGTTTTTTATCGAGCAGCTTGCGATACGGTAAATTATTTACTTTTATTTAAGTCATTTAATAAATCAGCCTGGAATACCCATTTGCAGCAGAGTTATGGCATAAATAAGCGTCAAGCAAATGGAGTAATATCTTCAGCTAAAGGTAGAGTAACATCGGCAGTTGAATGTCGAAAAGAACATATTAAGACTTTAAATAACAAGTTGAAAAGCGCAAGCAAATGGTTAAAAGGTGCTACAAAAAAGTTAAATAGCTGTCAAAAGTTTTACGCTCGAAAAAACTGGAAAAACTCAAAGACCAGTACTTTATTACCGCTGTCTTGTAGCCTCAGATCTAAAAACACCAACTATCAAAATTTAAAGTTTCAGGTTCATCATAAAAAGCGTAGAATTTACGAGCTAACCCAACAGATAGAGCATCTTAGAAATAAGCCAACAAGAGTAAAAGTCCCCAGATGGGATTGTTTTGTAGTTGGCAGTAAAGATGAAACCCTCGGCAATCAAGTATGTCAGTGGTCTGGAAATAATCTTAAATTCAGAGTGCCTTATTGTCTGGAAAATAAATATGGTAAAAATGTAGTTACAAAACTAGGTAACTTCAAGCGTAATATCAATCGCATACCCGAACGGAGTGCAAGATCGTGGCATTTTTATATTAAGGAGGGCAAATGGAAAGTAGCGCTGCAATTTACTCCAGCAGAAGTAGTTAAAGTATCTAAGCCCGTGAATTATGGCTGTATAGGAATCGATCTAAACCCTGGCTCTGTCGACTGGGCTTATGTTGATTGGGACGGTAATCTTAAGCATCATGGTAAATTTGTCTTGCAACAGGGATTACCAAGAGGTAAACAGCAAGCACAATTGGTTCGAGTTAGTTTAAAATTAGCCGAATTAGCTATCAAATATAAGTGTCCGATTGTATGCGAAGAATTAAATTTTTCTCGTAAGAAAGCGCAGCTAAGAGAAGCTAATCGTAAGATTGCCAGAATGCTTTCGGGCTGGGCGTATAGCGAGTTTTTCAAACAACTAAGTTCTATTCTAGGCAATCGAGGCATACAGTTAAAAACTGTAAACCCAGCCTTCACTAGTCTTATTGGGTTGGTTAAATATGTAAAACAGTATGGTTTGAGCAGTGGTGTGGCTGCTGGGATAGCTATAGCTCGTCGAGGGATGGGATTAACTGAAAAATTACCAGACTCCATAACCGCCTATCTTGATGTGAAGTCAAGAAAGCACGGCATGCGGACAAGTCCTTTGCGGAGTCTATGGTTACAACTGAATAAACTAATTAAGTCTTGTAGTGTAGTCAAGAGTCGGCACTCTTATTACTCTATCTCTAACTGGGAATTTTTAGTCACGGAACAGTAGCAATAATACTCAACCAAGCCTTACGGCACTAAAAATTTAGCAAATTTATACCGCAGAATTCGACTTGTCTAATATTGTCTAAGTTTTTAGAAGCGGTTTAAGTTGATTCGGTACTTTAAATCTATTAATATCTTTTGTCAATCAGATTTGGTATCAGTTCAGCAAGATATCAAATAAGAATCAATTGCAGTGAGAACATATATTGCAAGCTCTGATAGCTCAAGCCAAAAACTTAAGCCGCGTATTTTGATGCCAGCTATAGAGCGATAAATTAAGTACGTAATCAAATTTTGCCGATTCAATGATTTAATTTATAGAAAATACTCTGCTTTAAAGAGCGCTAACCTATGCAAGTTGAATGGCAAACAGCTAAGACCTACGAAGATATCTTGTATCACAAATGGGGTGGCATTGCTAAAATTACCATTAATCGTCCCCATAGGCGAAATGCCTTTCGTCCTAAAACCGTATTTGAAATGTATGATGCGTTTGTAGATGCGCGAGAAGATCATGACGTGGGCGTAGTATTGCTAACGGGAGCAGGTCCTCATACCGACGGCAAATATGCTTTCTGTGCTGGAGGAGATCAAAGCATTAGAGGCAAAGCAGGATACATTGACGATCTTGGTACTCCGCGACTTAATGTTCTTGATTTACAACGTTTAATTCGTTCACTGCCTAAAGTTACGATCGCTTTAGTAGCGGGATATGCCATCGGTGGAGGTCATGTTCTCCATGTACTATGCGATTTAACTATTGCCTCAGATAATGCTATTTTTGGACAAACTGGACCTAAAGTAGGTAGTTTTGATGGTGGATTTGGTTCTAGTTACCTGGCTCGAATTGTCGGACAAAAAAAGGCGAGAGAGATTTGGTTTCTTTGTCGGCAATATAACGCCGAGGAAGCCAAGGAGATGGGTTTAGTTAATTGCGTGGTGCCGCAAGCTCAACTAGAAGCAGAAGGAATCAAATGGTCACAAGAAATTCTCGCCAAAAGTCCTATTGCTATTAGATGTCTCAAGGCTGCTTTTAATGCTGACTGTGATGGACAGGCGGGAATCCAGGAATTAGCAGGTAATGCGACTATGCTCTACTATATGACAGAGGAAGGTGCAGAGGGCAAACAAGCCTTTTTGGAAAAGCGTGACCCAGATTTTCAGCAATACCCTTGGTTGCCTTAAGTGACAG
>JBCCDL010000123.1:0-10592 GCA_039030815.1 Cyanobacteria bacterium P01_A01_bin.83
AAACAATCTGAGTCTAAAGACTGGTAACGGTCAAAGACACCTGATTACGGGCGCATACCAGGAGCTAGATGAGTTGGAAACTCTCACGTCTGGTTTTGAAGTAGAGGTGAGGTATCAGAAATGAACCCATCGACTATAACGCTTAGAGGATTTAAGTACAGATTTTATCCGACCGACTCGCAGCGATTAGAGTTAGCGCAAACATTCGGCTGTACGAGATTTGTCTATAACTGGGCGTTGGCACTACGCACCAATAGCTACTATCAGGATAATATCTCACTTAGCTATACCGATACCTCTAACGCTTTAACCAAGCTCAAGAAAGATCCTGAAAAACTTTGGTTAAAACAAGTATCAGCAGTTCCATTACAGCAAGGATTAAGACATCTCAATACTGCATTTGGGAATTTCTTCAAGGGTAAAACCAAATATCCTAGATTTAAGAAAAAGAACAATCGGCAGTCAGCTCACTACGCGCCTAATGCTTTTAAATGGATTGATGGTAAGTTAACGCTAGCTAAAATGTCGCAACCTCTTAAGATTAGATGGAGCAGATATTTTACTGGTGAACCAAAGTCTGTAACCATTTCCCAAGATCCAAGTAATAGATACTTTGTCTCATTTTTAGTTGAGGAAGAATTAGAGCAGTGGCAAGCAGCAACAGAAGAAATTGGCATCGACTTGGGCATTAAAGATGTGGTTGTTTGCTCAAATGGTTTTGCATCAGGCAACCCAAAACACTATCAAAAATATCAAGCTAGACTAAAAACTCTGCAACGCAGACTGGCTAGGAAAAAGAAAGGTTCTAATAACCGACAGGCGGCAAGGTTAAAAGTAGCAAAGCTTCACGCTAAAATAGCCGATTGCCGAAAAGATTTTTTACACAAGTTGAGTACAAAATTAGTTAGTGAAAACCAAGCTATCTATACCGAGACTTTAGCAGTAAAAAACATGATGGCGAATCATAAACTCGCTCTTGCTGTTGCTGATTGTGGTTGGGGGGAATTTCTCCGTCAACTGGAATATAAGGCTAAATGGCATAACCGCAAGATTGGGGCGATAAATAGATGGTTCCCATCGTCGAAACGTTGCCATCCATGCGGATATGTCATAGACAAACTACCTCTTTCTGTTAGGGAATGGCGGTGTCCCAAGTGTAATAGCCTAAATTTACGCGACTACAATAGTAGTCTGAATATTTTAGCGGTCGGGCAGACCGTGTTTGCTTGTGGATCAAGCTCTAACGGGGATACGTCGTTGACGGATCTAGTTAACTTGGGATGAATCAAGAATCCTCGCTCTTCTAGGGCGGGGAGTGTCAACTACGACTGGCAATAATCGTTTTAATTGGCAAGATCAGCGAAGATTCCGCATCTTGTAAGGCAATAAAACCATATTTAAGATAAAATTCTCTAGCAGACTCATCTATAGCATCTACCATGACAGCAAATAGACCCATTTCCCCGCTAATATGGATTGCTTTCGACATAGCATGCATTAACAAAACTTTTCCTAAGCCTTTCCCCTGCATTTTTCGATCTACTGCCAATTGTCCAATTAACATTACAGGTGCAGGATATTTCGGTAACTTCTTCTTTAAAGAATCTGGAATATTGGTAAATTCTATACTTGAAGCACTAGTGCAATAGTAACCTGCAATTTCTTTACTATCTTCAACTGTTGCTACAAAAGTCATCGAATAACGTTTCTGCTGATTTTGCCAAGCATATTTTTTGAGATAATTATCGAGTTGTAAGTTTCCACTATCAAAAGTAGATCTATTAAAACTCTTGTCTAAAGGATTAAATACCCATTTCACTCTACTCATACTCTTGTTGAAACTCTTGCATTGCTTCGATCAAATCTTGCTTGGGTTGAGGCGGGTTGACTATTAAAGATAAGAATAAATCGCGATCGCGATCTGATAAAACTAACTTCTGATGTTTGGCGATATCTTCTTGGGCAATTTCCAGACAATTAGCCAGCAAATAAGCACTTAAACTAATACCTTTGATCGAAGCTGCTGTTTCCAATAAGTCTTTTTGTTCTTTACTTACTCTAAGATCGATGCGGTTGGTTTTTGATGCAGTCATAAAAATGTATCATCCGAAAATAACTACATATCTATTGTATCTGGGAATACTGGTAAAAGTACACACAAAACAAGGCGATCGCTCTATTGCCGATGATAGGTTTGGATAATGCGATCGCAATTCTATTAATTTTAATTAAAACAAAAAACATAAAGTAGATATTTAAGATACACATAGAATTCCACCTATTATTCTTGAAAATCGATACCTGTAAGATTAGTATTAATTAAACAAGCTCTCCATAAATTTGCTTGTTCTAAATCTGCATTGCTCAGATCTGCATCTTCCAAATTTGCGCTTTCTAAATTTGCTTGAAATAGAATACTATTACTTAAATTCGCTCCTTTGAGGTTGGCATTACTTAAATCTACTTCGCTTAAATCTAAATTGCTTAAATCAAAACCAACCAAATCCATAGAGCTTAGATCTTCACCCGCATCGCAATAAATCATAACTTGAAAAGGATTAAATAGGTTTTGGTTGATAAGTTCTTTATTAAAAATGGTATCTAAATTGTAGATAGAGCCGAATAAAAAATCGTCTAAATACATATCTGTTAAATTAGCTGCAATCAAATTGCAGTATCTCAACCTGCTATTATCACTAAAAAAAGCACTAGTAAGATTAGCATTTCTAAAATCACATCTATCTAAAGTACATTGAAAAGTCTGCATTTTTGTTAAGTTTGCATAACCAAAATTTGCTCTTTTAAAGTTGCCATGATCTGCATAGCAATTAGCTAAATTTGCATGACTGAAGTTTGCTTTAACAAAGCCACCTGATAAATCGCAATTAGTTAAATTTGCTTTGATAAAGTTAGCAAAATCTCCCTCTGCACCGTTAAGATTAGCATTACTTAGATTAGCTTCTTCAAAATTCGTGTATCCTAATTCGGTACTACCTAAGTCAGCACCACTAAAGTTAGATTTACTAAAGTTGGTATATCGCAATCGTGCGCCAGAAAAATCAGCATTGCTAAAGTCACATTCAGTCAAATCAACATTTATTAAATCAATGCAACTAAGATTTAATCCTGAGAAATTGCGCTCTCCTCGTTGATAGCGTTCTAGTAACTCTTTTGCATTAAAATCAGGTTTCATTTGTATTTATTTTAATAGCTATAAATAATTTTGCTTAATGTAAATCAAATATTTACTTGAACACATATTCTTTAGTTTTCCCGTATAACAGCTAAAAAACTAATTCAATAGGTTAGATTAAGACAGCATTAATATAAAAGCTAATGGCTACGAACTAATCAACCAACAGACCAAACTACCAATTACTATCGATGAAAAAATGCAAATTACTCTCCCAGAATTATCTTTAGTTATCTTAATTGGTGCCTCTGGTGCAGGAAAATCCACCTTTGCCTGTTTAACAAAGTAAAAAAACGTGGAGGTATTCAAATGATGTTCCTACTTAGCTTTGCTACTGATGGTAGTATAGTTGTGTAGCAATTACTAGAGCCGATCCCGTGAGTAAAATTTCAATCAACTTAGACGATTCTTCACTTGAATTTCTAGACAAAG
This sequence comes from Cyanobacteria bacterium P01_A01_bin.83, assembly GCA_039030815.1. Taxonomy (GTDB): domain Bacteria; phylum Cyanobacteriota; class Cyanobacteriia; order Cyanobacteriales; family Xenococcaceae; genus Waterburya. Next base: position 3,626 of record JBCCDL010000123.1, read on the forward strand.
TAACGAAAAATCGAAGTCAATACATTAACGAACTTATTCAACAACAGAGAAGAAAAGCTTTTGAGGCAAAGCTAGAGGCTGACTATCGAGAACAAAGTAATGATCCAGAATGGCAAGCAGAGATAGAGCTTTGGGACTCTACTGCGGGTGATGGGTTAAACGATTCTGTTGAAGGGATGGTGGCTGATGAATAATACCCCATCAAATTATCGGCGAGGAGATATTTGGTGGGTAAAGCTAGATCCTAGCATGGGAGTGGAAGCTAGGAAGACTAGAGCCTGCCTGATTTTACAAAACGATCTCGGAAATAGAGCCAGTAAAATCACAACCATAGTTCCCTTTTTAGCCAAGAGAAATTACTCATTTGTAGTCAATGTTTTACCGACACCCGAAAATGGCTTAGATAAGGAAAGAGGATTGCACTTCAACCAAATTCGCAGCGTCGATCGCTACAGACTTACCTCTAAGATAGGTAAACTTGAAGAGATTTACTGGAATGACATCAAAACTGCGATAGACGTTCAGCTAGGTTTTTACTAATGTTCGTAGGGTCTAGTTTTTAGCAATTCCTTACTTATTCTATTTTCTTAACTAATGAAACTAACCTTTCCAGAACTATCGTTAATCGTTTTAATTGGTGCCTCTGGTGCAGGAAAATCCACCTTTGCCCATAAACATTTTAAATCTACTGAAATTCTCTCTTCAGATTATTTTCGGGGGGTAGTATCCGATGACGAAACCGACCAAGCAGCTACTAAGGACGCTTTTGATGTTTTACATTACATTAGCGCCAAACGTTTAGCAGCAGGAAAGCTAACAGTAATAGATGCGACTAACGTACAGCCACAAAGCAGAAAGGCATTGATTGCTCTTGCCAAAAAATATCATTGTTTTGCAGTAGCGATCGTTTTCGATCTACCTGAGTCGGTATGTTACGAAAGAAATAAACAACGTCCCAACAGACAGTTTGGTTCTCACGTAGTCAGAAATCATATTCGTAGTTTAAAGCGATCGCTCAAAAATTTGAAACGAGAAGGTTTTAGATTTATTTATAAGCTATCTTCGGTTGAGAAAATTGAAGCGGTAGAAATTGTCAGACAGCCCATGTGGACAAACCGCAAACAAGAGCATGGACCTTTTGATATTATTGGCGATGTTCATGGTTGTTGTGATGAATTGGAGAAGTTATTAGAAAGACTGGGATATGTGGCGCAAGAAGATGCAGATCGATCTAGCTTCTGGAATTTTCCCGTTTATATTCATCCTCAAGGTCGTAAAGCAGTATTTTTGGGGGATTTAGTTGATCGCGGGGAAAGAGTCTTGGATACTCTTAAGCTAGTACACAATATGCTGGAAGCTAACTCTGCTCTCTGTATTCTAGGCAATCATGAAAACAAATTAATGCGAAAGCTAAACGGTAAGAACGTTAAGCTTAATCATGGTTTAGAACAAACAGTGGCGGAATTAGACACCATCACACTACAACAGCAGCAAGAAATTAATACCTGGTTAAAATCTTTGATCAGTCACTATGTCTTAGACGATGGTAAATTAGTGGTTGCTCATGCAGGACTAAGAGAAGAATTACAGGGTAGGGGTTCGGGTTATGTTCGTAACTTTGCTTTATATGGTGAAACTACAGGAGAAATAGATGAGTTTGGGTTTCCCGTGCGTTACCAGTGGGCAAATGAATATCGAGGCAAAGCAACAGTAGTATACGGTCACGTTCCCGTACTAGAAGCTGAATGGCTGAATAACACAATTGATATCGATACAGGCTGCGTCTTTGGTGGTAAGCTGACTGCTTTACGCTATCCTGAACGAGAATTAGTTAGCGTGAATGCTGCTAAAACATACTGCGAACCAGTAAAATCCCTAGATGCGGAATCAAGTTCCAAAAGTATTCAACAGCAACAAGATGATGTTTTAGATATTGAAGATGTAACGGGTAAAAGATTTCTTCATACCAATATCCATGGTAATATCGCCATCCGCGAAGACCAAAGTATTGCTGCTTTGGAGATTATGAGCCGTTTTGCAGTTAATCCCAAATGGCTTATATACCTTCCCCCTACTATGTCTCCCGTAGCTACATCTAAACTGCCAGAATATTTAGAGCATCCTACTGAAGCTTTTGCTTATTACCAGCAACATAATATAGAGCGTGTTATCTGTGAAGAAAAGCACATGGGTTCTCGCGTCATAGTCGTTTTGTGTCGCAATATCGAGGTGGCAGCCAAACGCTTTGGTATTAAAGATGAAGGAATTGGCATCTGTTACACCCGTACTGGTAGAAGATTTTTTAATCACAGTGAAGTAGAGACAGAATTACTCGCCCGTCTCAATATAGCTTTAGAAAAAAGTAATTTTTGGCAGAATCTAAATACAAACTGGGTATGTTTAGACTGTGAGTTAATGCCTTGGTCGGCTAAAGCACAAGAACTACTCAAACAACAATATGCCCCCGTTGGCGTAGCAGCTAAAAAAGGATTGAGTACGGCAGTCGATGTTTTGCAGCAAACACAAAGTAGAGGTATCGACGTAGACAATCTTTTAACTCGCTATCAACAAAGAGCAAAATTGCCCGATAAATATATTCAAGCCTACCGTCAATACTGTTGGTCGGTAAATAGTGTCAACGATCTCAAACTCGCACCATTTCATATTTTGGCTACCGAAGGACAAGTTCATACTGACAAACCTCATAACTGGCACATGTCACAAATTGCTCAGTTTTGTCAGCATGATAGTCAAATTCTACAGGGGACTAACTACAAAATCGTCAATCTAAACGATTCCTCTGAGATAGATGCTGCAATTGCTTGGTGGTCTAATATGACAGAAGCTGGAGGTGAAGGAATGGTAGTTAAACCAATGGACTTTATTTGTCGGCAGGGACATAAATTAATTCAACCAGCAGTTAAATGTCGGGGTGCTGAATATCTCAGAATTATCTACGGTTTGGAATATTCTTTACCCGAACATTTAGAACGACTTAAGTCTAGAGGCTTGAGTCGGAAAAGATCACTCGCTCTCAGAGAATTTGCTCTTGGTATTGAGGCTTTAGAAAGATTTGTCAGCAAAGAACCACTGAGAAAGGTTCATGAATGCGTGTTTGGGGTATTGGCACTCGAAAGTGAGCCTGTCGATCCAAGATTGTAACTATTTATATTTTTAATTTTATAAATCAATATATTTAATGATGAGCTTACCCTACTTAAGATGCAGATTGTTCAAAATCTTAATCAGCATCAATAAGATTTGGAGTATAAATTTTTAGTTGACTACCAAAGTAAAAGTGAAAAACAATTAGTCTTCTATGCATGTGATACCAAATCCGATTTTAAAAACCTACTTTTAAACTGGAAGTCCTCACGGGGTAACAACATAGTCGAAAGAGAGAGAGAGTAAGCTTTTAGCTCTGAGATCCTGTTGATAAAAAGGTAGTTTATTGGGAGTCAATTTCATCATATCGTTCAACCCACTCTTGACAAATTTGAAAATTTTCTATCCACAAACTACCGTATAAACCTATCCAATTCGAGCGGTCAACATGCATGTTGACCGCTCGAATTTTGTTTATGGGGTCTTGTCAATTAGTCCGACCCCTTTTTTCTACCATCTCACCGCCATATTTAACTATTTATCTTGCTTCTCACTGTTTTGTCACCCCGTGAGGCTTTTAGCTATGAGTTATCTGTCTCAATCAAAAAGTAAACTGACATAACACTTACTAGTAAGTAAAATAACGGAGAAATTGAAGATAACTCTGATCTTTATAAAATCTTAATACTAGTAGTTTAACCCATTACTAAATGCTCATAGTTGAGATAGAAAAGGTGTATATATTTTAAAAAATATACATAAAGAATATACACCTTTCTAAAATGGCTTTATCTACCAAAGTTGTGTCATCGAAGACTATTTTGATTGTCGATGACAAAGCAAACAATTTACAAGTTCTATCCCAATATTTAAAAAATGCTAATTATAAAATCTTAATTGCTCAAAGTGGCATCAAGGCAGTTGAAACAGCAACTAGAAAACGTCCAGATTTAATCCTGTTAGATATCATGATGCCAGCCATGAATGGATTCGAGGTTTGTCGTCATCTAAAAGCTGCACCGTCGACCAAAAAGATTCCCATTATCTTTATGACTGCTCTAGCTGAAACGGCACATAAAGTACAAGGATTTGAATTAGGAGCGGTAGACTACCTAACCAAGCCTGTGGAAGAACAAGAGCTGCTAGCCCGTGTCAAAACTCATCTTGCTCTAGCCCAATTGCACCAAAACTCAGTTAGAAATGCCGCTCAACGTAAGCTGCTGTTTGAAATTAGCGATCGCATCCGTCAGTCTCTTGATCTTAAGGTAATCATGGATACTGCTACCCAAGAAATTCAAGCCTTGCTTAACTGTGACTTTGTTGGGTTAGCTTCGTTAAATAATCAACAAGTTGCCCTTGAAGCCTATTCCTCAATCGCCAAAATTACTATCGACCCTCTAACTACTCTGCGCTACGAGCATCTTTGCCCTAATCCCGATATCTATAAGTCATATCTTAAAGGACATATCGAAATTAGTACCCCAGAAGATACTTTTGATTGTCTCCCGATTGGACAATTACCCCATCCCCAAGCACGGTTAATCGTACCTATTTTGCTAAAAAATGCCGACTTTACATCAGGTTTCTTCTCGGCTAGTGACGACACAGTTTTTACTACCACTACCCTATATGGTTGGTTAATTGCCGATCAATATACCACTCGCCGCATTTGGCAACAAGATACCATTAACTTACTCAGAGAGATCAGTACTCAATTAGCGATCGCCATTAAACAGGGATTACTCCACGAACAACTATCTAAATTAGCTCTGTTAGATCCCCTAACCCGTGTCTATAATCGTCGCTCCTTTGAACGACAGCTAAAACGAGAATGGGGACGACTCAAACGAATTTCTGCTCCACTGTCCTTAATGATGTGTGATGTGGACTGTTTTAAAATTTACAACGATGTTTATGGTCATCAGCAGGGAGATCAATGTCTCCAGCAGATAGTCACAGCGATCGCTTCTGCCCTAAAAAGACCTGGAGATGTCTTGGCGCGTTATGGTGGAGAAGAATTTGTGATTATTCTGCCTCACACTCCCCAAGCTGGTGCTTTCAAAGTTGGTGAGGATGTACGAAATGCGGTCAAACAGCTAAAAATTCCCCATCATAATTCTTTAGTTGATTCTGTAGTCACAGTTAGCATCGGTATCGCCAGCACTGTTCCTGAAATAACTGATAATCCTCAGCTTTTAATTGAAGCGGCAGATTTGGCTTTATATCAAGCCAAGGAGCGTGGTCGGGACTGTGTTGCTGTTTATCCAGAACCTATTTCTAGTTCTAAAGATCGCCTAGATCTAAAAATACGTTGGGTTAAACGTCTGCGTCAGGCTCTTCATCAGAACCTGTTTAGCCTTTATGCCCAACCAATCACCTCTCTAAAAAATGATGATCGCAGACAGTGCTTTGAAATCCTCCTTCGTCTGACTGACCGCGCCGATAAAATAATTCTCCCTGGTGTCTTTATGGATATTGCCGAGCGTAACTTCCTGATGACTGATATCGATACTTGGGTCGTTAACAATTTATTTGAATCCCTGCAAAAATGCGATCGCACTATTTGGGATAATCATCGTTTTTCGATCAATCTCTCAGGGGCTTCTTTAAATAATGAATCCTTTTTGAAGTTTCTCAAACAGCGTCTCCATACCTGTCCTTTCCCCCCAGATTTATTTTGCTTTGAAATTACTGAATCAATTGCCGTGTCGGATCTGGGTAAGATCATCAAGTTTATTAATTCTCTCAAGGAAATTGGCTGTAGCTTTGCCTTAGACGATTTCGGCAAGGGAGTTTCGTCTCTGACCTATCTTAAAAACCTACCTGTTGATTATCTGAAAATTGATGGTTCTTTTATCAAGGAATTAAATAAAAATGCGGCATCTAAGGTAATGGTAGAAGCAATTAATCACATTGCCGAAGGAATTGGTCTCAAGACCATAGCAGAATTTGTGGAGAATGAAGCTATTTTAAACAGCGTTCGCGAACTCAAAGTAGATTATGCTCAAGGTTTTCACCTAGGTCGTCCCGAAGCTTTAACTGATGTGATTAACTTAGAACGTCAGTATTATTATCAACCAGGTTGATTATCTGATATGAAATATAGCAGTACATGCGGAACCCACTCTTGCCGAAGAAAGATTTATCACTATTGAAATCGATCTTTTGAATAGGATTCTAGTTGTGGTCTACACAATGCGTACTGAGGAAATTCGCCTGATATCTGCCCTTAAAGCTACCAAAAATGAGCGCAAACAATATGAGGAAGGATAGAGATGGACTCTGAATATAATTTTAGTCGAGGAAAACGAGGTGCTGTCGAACCAGTCTCACCAGGAAAAACCCGTATTACCATTCGCATCGATGATGATGTTTTGGCATGGTTTCGTGACTTAGTTCATGAAAGAGGTGGTGGCAATTACCAAACATTGATTAATGACGCACTACGACAACATGTTCATTCAAAACGCGAACCATTGGAAGAAACATTACGCCGAGTTTTACGAGAAGAACTAAAGCAAGAGAAAAAACAGTAAACTTTTAAATCTTTGGCTTACTACCCCAACCTATTCTTCTGACACTACCCAACTGCTTCAGTGCCATGCCCTCGCCCTGTCGTACTCAGTCGGATGGCGAAGCTACATGGCGATCGCTAGCTACTACCGTCATCTCTGTCTGAGCAGAAAATGTTTATAGTGAACTACGTATAATTACATAGTTGCCCAAAATAGAGCTAAAAATTATAACAAGCCATGCCTGACGTAATTTTTCATGCTTTTAATTGGAAATACCAGAACATTATCGATGCAGTTCCAGATATTCATCGAGCTGGTTATGGGGCAATCCTAATTCCTCCGCCTTT
>JBCCDL010000124.1:0-10573 GCA_039030815.1 Cyanobacteria bacterium P01_A01_bin.83
GGGTAATGAACCAAACAATACTAAAGGTTGATGATCTTTGTATTCCGATTCAGTTTGCTTGACTTCCTCTTTTTTACGCCCAAAGTTCAATAGACTCGATACTGCGTTGCGTTCTTTCTTCTCCGCCTCTTTCTTAGGTGCCTCAGTAGGACACTTGTGCGCCATTGCCGCTAGTACTGTATCTTCTCCTTGGGTAAAGGCATAGTCCAAACCATTGGCACGGGCGGTAACGATGGGAATACCGATTTCTGCCTCAAGTCTCGGTGCTAAACCTTCCAAGTCCATTTTGATGATCTCGGTGGTACAGGTACCTATCCAGACAATAACAGAAGGATTGCGATCGCGCTTAATTTGTAAACACAATCTTTTTAATTCTTCATAGTCGTTTAACTTAGCCGAAATATCCCCTTCTTCTAATTCCGCCATGGCATAGCGAGGTTCGGCAAAAATCATCACTCCCATGGCGTTTTGTAGAAAGTAGCCACAGGTTTTAGTACCAATTACTAAAAAGAAACTATCTTCAATCTTCTGATATAGCCAAGCAACACAGCTAATGGGACAAAAAGTATGATAATTTCCTGTTTCGCATTCAAAATTTAATGCTGATGGTTGTGTCGGTTCCTTGGCTAAAGTCATGTTTTAATCTCCATTTCTAATACGGTCGAGATATTGTTTATCTGTTTCTGTTGTTTGATTTGTTGTTGCTTGCGATCGCTTTTATAATTCAATTTCAGGATCAAAATTTAGTCCTAATGCAGTGATTATGTTGTTACAATCATGGGTTACTAACAGAAAATATTGCAATAATTCTTTCAATTCTGCTTTAGGCTCTAAAGCTGTAATCACTCCTAAAATGAACCATGGGTTCTTAATACTCTGTCCATATCCATCTAATTTATTTAGCCAAATCCGATTTGTTTGATAATAATTTAGCCACTTCGCTTTTAACTCAGCTTTAAATGGTTCAATTTGTGCAAGGATATCTGACATAGTTTTCTAGTTAAAATAAATCATTTCCATTTATTTTTCCTAGAAACAAACCCGAAATTAAATAGATATTGACTGGTGGGCAATGCGTTAATTGACGATCAACACAAAATTTATTCTTATTGCCCACCCTACTATCTGTTGACTGTTGACTGTTGACTGATTTAAACCATCATCATGTCTAATTCTTCTTCTGCGTTTGGTTGATTGACTTTATCTGCGGGGGGGTTGAGATAGTAGTCAGATAATAAGGAGAATAAGTCTCTGTCTTGAGCTTCGTTGGGGACAATTCCTTCGGGTGCCGCTAAAATTTGATCGGCGATGTTGAGGTAGTAATCACAGATAAACGCCAAAGAAGGATCGTTGTCTGCCATTTCAAACAGAGTTTTGCCTTTAACCCGAGAAACTCGAATATCTTCAATTAAAGGTAGTATTTCTAAGACAGGCATGGGAACATGTTCAATATACTTGTCAATCAAATCTCGTTTGGAAGTACGATTGCCAATCAAACCTGCCAGGCGTAACGAGTGGGTACGAGCTTTTTCTCTAACTGAAGCCGCAATCCGATTCGCCGCAAATAAGGCATCAAAACCATTGTCGGTAACAATCATGCAGTAGTCGGCATAGTTAAGGGGTGCAGCGAAACCACCACAGACTACGTCACCCAAGACATCAAATAATATGACGTCATATTCGTCAAAAGCGTTTAATTCTTTGAGTAACTTGACGGTTTCTCCCACTACATAACCACCGCAACCAGCACCCGCAGGAGGTCCTCCCGCTTCTACGCAGCTAACGCCTCCATAGCCTTCGTAAATTACATCTTCAGGCCAAATGTCCTCGTAGTGAAAGTCTTTTTCTTGGAGGGTATCAATAATTGTGGGAATTAAAAATCCTGTGAGGGTAAAGGTGCTGTCATGCTTAGGATCGCAGCCAATTTGTAATACTTTCTTGCCTCTTTTGGCTAAAGCGGCGGAAATATTGCAGCTAGTTGTGGATTTACCGATACCACCTTTGCCGTAAACTGCTAATCTTATTTGTCCCACGTTGCTTGTCTCTCCTGCGTTTGAATACGAGAATTTATCTAACGATTGATAATGGCGATCGCCACAGCTGTAGTTCTTGCTCTGGGTCTCTATTGTGCATTATCGGACATCTCATCAGGAAAACAAAGATGCTCTGTTTTCTTAAATTAGATTTATTAAGACCTTTTGAATTATTTAGTGATCTTATTTAAATTTTATGGTCATAAATCCTCAAAAATTAGTTTTCAAGCTGCAAAAATATTATTTTTGATGATAAATATAATAAATAAAAACAAAACACAAATTTGATTTCAGCTAAATTAAGGAAAAATTTATTGTCGCCACTGATGATTGTGCTGTAGCAACAACCATAAAATTCCCAAAGTAGCTTTAAATCAGGGGTTGAGAACAAAATACCTGATCCGAAAGACAGTATAAATCGCGTTTGTCCCTAGGGGATCAGCAGTTCAAGTTGATAACAAACCAAATATTTGAGAATCAAAAATTTTATTTGGTAAAGAAGAGTTAATTTTGAGTCAAATCATCGAAAATTGTCAACATTTATAAAGCAAACCAGCTTTTGGGAAAAAATGTCAGGGTCAGGAAGAATAAATAGAAAAATATTAAAGAGCTGTCGCCGTTGATGGCTATCAGGGGAAAACTAAGAGCATCATATTGGCTATCCCTTGACCATGAACAACTATCAACCGATCGCAAAGATCCCACAAAGCTCAATCGAAACCATTGTTGCCCAAAAAGTTAAAGCAACTGCCACAATTATTGATAAAATTCGTCGCGCTCAAGATATTAAGACGATCTTTAAAGATGCAACTCAAGAGGTACGGCGAGTCTTACAGAGCGATCGCGTCTGTGTTTATCAATTCAATCCTGATTGGACTGGTCAGGTAGTTGCCGAATCAGTAGGTCAAGGCTGGATCTCGGTAATGGTAGAGCAAAAAAACGATTCAGTACTCACAGGCGACCGTGTTCAACTAGATTGCTGTTTGATTAGAGATTGGTCTGGTAGAGAATCAGAAAATGTTTTTGCAGCCGATAGTTATCTGCAAGAAACAAAGGGTGGGGAATACACCTACGAACAAAAATTTTCGGCAGTAAATGATATTTACACTCAGGGCTTTGCCGACTGTTACATAGAATCCCTCGAAAAATATCAAGCCAAAGCCTACTTAATCGTACCAATTTTTCAGGAAAAGAAACTTTACGGTTTATTGGCAGCATATCAAAACGATGGTGCGCGAAACTGGCGAGAATCAGAAATAGACCTAATGATGTTGGTTGCCGATCAATTAGCAGTAGCCCTGCAACAAGCCGAATACATAAATCAACTTAAACAACAGTCAGATAAAGAAAAAGCACAGTCAAACCATCTTACAAAAGCATTACAAGAACTCAAAGAAACTCAAAAACAACTAATACAGCAAGAAAAATTAGCAGCATTAGGACAGCTAATTGCAGGAATAGCTCATGAAATCAACACTCCTTTGGGTGCAATTCGTGCCTCAGCCAGTGATAATACCAAAGCCTTGATGGTGGCGATCGCTAAGTTGCCTCAGTTGACGGAATATCTAGGTGCAGCCGAAAAGCAGGATTTTTTCAAATTACTAAATCGAGCAATGATGAGCAAGCCACTTTATTCATCTAGCGAAAAACGTCCCCTTAGGCGGCAAATATCAAAACAGCTACAGTCACATAATATTGATAATGCCCGAAGTATTGCCGACTTGTTGATCGATATTGGTATATATGACAACATTGATTCCTATCTGTCTTTGTTGGAACACCCAAAAGTAGACTGGATTTTAGACTTGGCGTACAATTTAGCTTGCTTAATGGGAAATAATCGTACCGTAATTACTTCGGTTGAGAAAGCGGCAAAAGTTGTTTTCGCCCTCAAAAATTATGCACGTTTCGATCATAGTGGTGAAAAACACTTAGTAGAAATAACCACTGGAATAGAGACGGTACTGGAAATTTATCACAATCGATTAAAGCAAAATATTGAAGTTTATCGGAATTACCAAGACATACCTGAAATTTGGTGTTATCCCGATGAGTTAATTCAAGTGTGGACTAATCTAATTCATAATAGCCTTCAAGCTATGAATGATGGGGGGACGTTAATGATAGTAACCTCAGCAGAAAATAAGAGAATAAAAGTAGAAATTAGTGATTCAGGAAAAGGCATTCCTCAAGATATTCAAGACAAGATATTTGAACCATTTTTTACGACTAAACCTAATGGAGAAGGCAGCGGATTAGGATTACACATCAGTCGCAAAATAATTGATAAGCACCAAGGAGCTATTGCCGTTGCTAGTAAGCCAGGACATACTAGATTTAGTATCTGGCTACCCGTTAATCAGTCAACAGTCAACAGTCAACAGTCAACAGGAATCAGTAACAATAAATAGTAAACAGTAAACAGTAAACAGTAAACAGTAAACAAATTATATGTCTGAATCTGCAATTATTTGTGTTGATGATGAAGTTGTTATTTTAGATAGCTTAAAAAAACAACTTAAACGACAGTTTGGTAAGCAATTTATTTATGAAGTTGCCGAAAGCGCTGAAGAAGCATGGGAACTAATTGAAGAATTAAATAATGATGGAATTGAGGTGATTGTAATTGTTTCTGATTGGCTAATGCCAGGAATAAAAGGAGACGAATTTTTAATTCAAATTCATCACAGATTTCCTAAAGTTGTCAAAGTTATGTTGACTGGGCAAGCCGATCAGAATGCTATTGAAAGAACTAAAAAAGAAGCTAATCTTCATGCTTGTTTATATAAACCTTGGACGGAAGATGAGTTGACGCAAATTATTGCTACTGCAATTGATTAGCTTACTCAAAAACAAAATTTGTCTCCAATTAATACATAGAAAATATCAAAAATATTCATCAAATGAAGAGACTGGCAATCGTCTGTGTAGACGATGAAGAAATTATTCTGAGTAGTTTAGATAAGCAATTAAAGCGTAATCTTGGTCAAAATTATAATATTGAATTAGCTTCTAGCGGCACAGAAGCACTTGCCCTATGCGCTGAATTAGAAGCGGAGGGCATAGCTGTTGCAGTAGTAATTTCCGACCAAATAATGCCTGTAATGTCAGGGGATGAGTTTCTAATTATACTTCATGCTTATTATCCTCAAACGCTCAAAATTCTGCTAACAGGTCAAGCTGGTACTGATTCTTTAGGCAATATAGTTAATGCGGCAGCTCTTTATCGTTACATTACCAAACCTTGGGATGAAACTGACCTAGTTTTAACTATCAAAGAAGCTCTAAAACGTTATGAACAGGAGCAACAGCTAGCCGAACAAAATAGTTTACTTTATTCAACTAATAAATTACTAGAAAATGCTAATCAAAAACTATCTAAATCTCTCAAATTAATCTTAGCAGTTTTTGAAACTGCTGGTGACGGCATTTTAGTTTTAGATAATAATAATCAAATAGTTATTTTTAATCAACAATTTGCTGCTCTCTGGCAGATAAATCCCGCTTCAATTAAAGGAGATAGCAAGCATATTGTTGGTCTAATTTCTCGTCGACTTGCCAAACCAATAAATTTTGATGCAATAGAGCAAAAATCTCAATCTAATGCTTCAGCCAAAGAAATTTTTCACTTAAACAATGGCACAATTTTAGAATTCTATTTTCAGACTCAAAAGTTAGAGCAAAAAATTGTGGGCAGAGTTTGGGGATTTCGCAATGTTACTCTTAGAGAACAAGAAAAAGCACGTGCTAAACACAATGCCGCCCGAGATACTTTAACCGAATTACCCAAACGGAGTATTTTAATCTGTCAATTAACCGAAGCCATTACTAAAGCCCAGCAAAATTCTGCTTTGCTGGCAATAATGTTTATCGACCTAGATCGATTTAAGACAATTAATGATTCTTATGGTCATCAAATAGGCGATCGCTTATTGAAGCAGGTAGTGAGCAGAATCAAACAATGCATTAGAGACGAAGATATCATTGCTCGTTGGGGAAATGATGAATTTACGCTGCTGTTTGAGCAGATTGATCATCAAGACTACACTCGGGCGATCGCCACAAGAATTTTGGCAGCTTTCGACTCAGCTTTTGACGTGGACAGCAAGCCAATTCATGTCACTGCCAGCATTGGTATTGCTACCTATCCTGAACACGGTGTAGATGTTGAAACTTTACTCAAAAATGCTGACTTGGCTTTATCTCAAGCTCAACAATTTAAAGGAAATAGCTGGCGCTACTATGATTCAAGTATCTATTCTCAAGCGGGTAAAGTATTAACCTTAGAAAATCTTCTACATTCAGCCTTAAAAAAGTCAGAATTTATTCTGTACTATCAACCGATTGTTAATGTGATCACAGGACAAATTGCCAAAATGGAAGCTCTAATCCGCTGGCATAACCCCCAACTAGGTTGGGTTACTCCTAAGACTTTTATTCCTATAGCTGAAGAAAATGGGTTGATTGTACCTATTGGAGAATGGGTACTGAAAACAGCTTGTCTGCAAAACAAAGCTTGGCAAGATATGGGGTTAATCCCGATCAAAATGTCCGTTAATTTATCCCCAGGTCAATTTCAACAAGCAAATTTAGTAGCTATTATTGCTGAAATCTTAAAGCAAACTCAATTACCATCAGCTTTTTTGGAATTAGAAATCACCGAGAGCATCACCATCCAAAATACTGATGCGGCTAAAGCTATCTTGCATGAAATAAATCAGACGGGAATCAGTTTAGCGATGGATGATTTTGGCACTGGCTATTCTTCATTGGGATACCTTAAACAGTTTCCTTTCCAAACTTTAAAAATAGATCGTTCCTTTGTTAAAGATTTGCATCCTGATTCTGAAGATTTAGCGATTATTAATGCTGTACTTACCCTAGGAAGAGGATTAAATCTTGATGTGGTTGCCGAAGGTGTGGAAACAGCAGAATTACGAGATTTACTCCAAAATCTGGGCTGTGAATATATTCAAGGCTATTTATATAGTAAGCCCTTGCCTGGGGCGGCAGCGACCAAATTACTGGAACAAGATCAGTTGAGAGTTATCTCTAGGTCTTAATCTTCCCTTTGTGGGAAACCTGAGTTGTTTGAATAATCTTGCATTACAATACTCCTCACAACTTCCTCAATTTTTTAAAGTATCTTAACAAGTAAGAATTGAGGCTAGAAAGCAAATATGAATGGGGTTTTTGCCAATAGACGGTCAGCGGGAAAAAAATTAGCGCACCAATTGGCTTCTGATGCGAATTATTCCCAGGCTCTAGTTTTAGGATTACCTCGTGGTGGCATACCTGTAGCTTATGAGATAGCCAAACACCTCCACTTACCCTTGGATGTCTGTTTAGTAAAGAAAATAGGGCTACCCAATCAACCAGAGGTAGCAGTTGGAGCAATTTCTGAAGCTGCGAGGATGCACAATGATAGTGGCAATGGCAACATTACTATAATTGATGCTGACACTGCTAATAGAAATAGTGTCGAGAAAGCCGAAATATACGCCGCTGCTGATCAAGTAAAAGCCGATTTGAAGTGGCGCCAAGACCACTATCGGCAATATCGCCCCCTAATTAAGATTAGAGATCGCACAGTAATCCTGGTAGACGATGGGATGGCAACAGGCTTGACTATGCATGCAGCGATCGCCGCAGTACGACAGCAGCAGCCGCAGAAAATCATTCTGGCAATTCCTGTGGCAGCAAATAAAGCGCTTCAGCAATTAGATAACCTGGTTGACGATCATGTCTGTTTGCTGGTACCCAAATCTTTGAATGCAGTGAGTTTCTGGTATGAAGATTTTAGCCAAGTATCTGACCAAGAGGTATGCAATTTATTATCTCAATCAAATCAGACAGTAGTTATATGAAATACAAAAAAGAATGCATCACATTATTCGTAGGGGCGAACGGTGAAGCAGCGCGATCTTGTTGGTTCCCGTGCCGTGAGCGACTGCTGTAGGCGAAGCCTTCTCGAAGAGTACCCGAAGGGCCGTTCGCCCTTACAAAGTTTTTATTTGTAGCAGACATTAGAGTAATTCATATTAGTAATTGGTAGCAAAAACTATTTCCCCATGAGCAATACGCCCAAACGTTCCAAAATCACTAAAAATTCGCCTTCATCCCCCCGAAACTGGAGCGTGATTGTAACTATTTTCTGTTTATTTTTATTTTGCTTATTTATCCCTACAACAGCTCATAAATCTCAACCCTATAGTGAATTTATCAATCAAGTAGAAAGCGATCGCGTCGCTCAAGTAACCATTGGCACTAATCGCATTTCTTATACCCTGAAACCTGAACTTGTAGTCAATACCCCTCAAGAAATATTTACGACAGTTATCGTCGAACAGGATACTAATTTACCCCAGTTATTACATCGTCATCAGGTAGAGTTTTCGGCAACGCCTTCAGCTAAAGGGGAAGGCGTTTGGGGCTTAATTAAATTCTTATTTTTCTTCTTGCTAATTATCAGTTTAAGCAACTTAATCTTTAATCGTAGTCGATCAGGAGATACCAGTCCTTTCACTATCGGTCGCAGCAACCCTCGGATCTATTCTGAAGGAACAGTAAACATTACTTTTGATGATGTAGCGGGTATCGATGAAGCCAAAGCAGAAATTTACGAGATCGTTGACTTTTTACAGCACCAGCTTAAATATTCTCTTTTAGGTGCAAAAATACCTAAAGGTATCTTACTAGTTGGTCCCCCTGGAACAGGGAAAACTCTTTTAGCAAAAGCGATCGCCGGAGAGGCAAAAGTCCCTTTTTTTAGTATCTCAGGCTCAGAATTTATTGAGATGTTTGTCGGTGTCGGGGCATCTCGGGTCAGAGACTTGTTTGACCGCGCTAAACAAGAGGCTCCAGCAATTATCTTCATTGACGAACTAGATGCTTTGGGTAAGTCTCGCGCAGCAGCAGGGGCATTAATGGGGGGTAACGATGAGCGAGAACAAACCCTTAATCAACTCTTGGCAGAAATGGATGGATTTGAACCCAATGCAGGGGTGATCTTGTTAGCAGCGACTAACCGCCCCGAAGTTCTCGACCCTGCATTATTACGTCCTGGTCGATTTGATCGCCGCATAGTTGTAGATCGTCCTGATAAATCAGGAAGACTAGCAATTTTAGAAGTTCACGCTCGCGATGTTTGTTTAGGGCAAGATGTGGATTTAGATCTATTAGCAGCTCGTACTCCTGGTTTTGCGGGGGCGGATTTAGCCAATTTGATCAATGAAGCAGCACTGTTAGCAGCTCGTTATGATCGTTCTGCGGTGCTGATGGCAGACTTTAATGAGGCTACAGAAAGGATTCTCACAGGATTAGCCAAAAAATCGCGGGTACTCAACGAAATTGAAAAGAAAACTGTGGCTTATCACGAAATCGGTCATGGGATTGTTGCTTCTTTGATGCCTGGCACAGATAAGATTGAGAAAATATCAATCGTTCCTCGAAGCATCGGTGCTTTGGGTTATACCTTACAATTGCCCGAAGAGGATCGTTTTTTGATGATTGAGGATGAAATACGGGGAAGGATTGCTACCTTGCTTGGCGGACGGGCAGCGGAAGAATTAATCTTGGGCAAGGTATCTACTGGCGCTGCTGATGACATTCAAAAGGCAACTGATTTAGCCCAAAGATATGTCACTATTTACGGCATGAGCGATCGCATAGGTCCAATTGCCTTAGAAGAAGTCCAGCATCAGTTTTTGGATGGGGTAACTAATCCTCGCCGTCAGGTTAGTCCCAATGTGGCAACGGAAATTGATTGCGAAGTTAAAGCTATAATCGATGGCGCTCACCAGATAGCAACGGAAATTCTTCAGGTAAATCGCGAACTATTGATCAACCTAGCTCAAATTCTTTTGCACCAAGAAGTTTTAGAAGGATCACAACTGCGATCGCAATTGTCTCTAGCGCAAACCACCCTGACTGTAGATCGATGGTTGCAAACAGGAAAGTTAACCCGAGACAAATTTTTGGCACCAGTTATCAATAATAACGGCAAAACAAAAGTAAATTAATAAATTAAGGGTTATTTTAGCCACTGTTTATTAAACTGCAAGTATTACTGTACTGTAGCGCTATATACAGCGTTTGCGATCAAAAAAGATTTAAATATTGCAGTGAAAGTCTATTTATAATCAGCATTTATACTCAAAATGTTATCGCAAGTATATCTATGGGTATAGATTAAACTAAATCTTAAGATTTTCTTGACAACCTGATTTATAATTTGGGACATAGTGAGGGGGAAAAACTATGAACTTGAAAACTGAAATCTTACGCAGGATATGGCAGTATGTAGAAACTTCAAATCCAGGTACATTAATTAGATTATCCGATCAAGAAATAGTAGAAAATCTGACAAAGCAGGTCAAAAATACTCTTCTACTAAGTTCCGAAGATATAAATACTCTTAGTAGATATTTAGAGGCAAGAATACCATTAATCAGAGACTTGGCTTACTCTAAACTTGCTGTAAGCTGAACTGCTAATTGCACATTACGCCTAGTGCAGATTAGCGATTTTCAGATTCATTA